>JAZQAP010000001.1:0-6580 GCA_045545275.1 Thermoguttaceae bacterium
CGCGGCGGGAGCCGGACGACCACAATTTCGCACCCCTTCCACCGTTTTTAATCCCGCTTTCCTTCATTTACCGCGTTTACCCTATTTTTCCTATTTCCTCGCGTCGTTCGCGACGCGTTCCCTCCAAGAAAACAAGTTGAGAAAAAGCAACATGACGAAAGACCTGCTGACAACCGCTCGCGAACGCGAACTCGGCGCTTACTTGGTCGCGCTCGACTCCGCCGGACTCCGCGCCGAACTCGAAACGAAGGGGCCGTTCACCCTCTTCATCCCGCTCGACGTCGCGTTCGAACGCTTCACGACGAGCGAACTCGACGCGCTCGACGCCGATTTCGACGCGCTTCGTCGGCTGATGCAATACACGATCGTTCGCGGCGCCCTCGCGAGCGACTCCCTCGCCCGACTCGATTCCGTCGAAACGCTCGGCGGCGAACCGCTCGAAATCACCGTCGCCAACGGACTGGAAATCAACGGAATCAAAATCGTCGAAGCGGACGTCGAATGCGCGAACGGCGTCGTTCACATCCTCGCCGAAACGCCGATTCCGCCGAGCCTCCGCGGTCTCGTTCGCTCCGAAATGTTAGCGCCTCCGAAAGATTCGAACGAAAGCGCGCAACCCGCCGAATCGTTCAACTCGACGGAATCGCAAAACTCGACCGTCTCCGCGCAAACCGCCGAAACGATCGAAAACGACGTCCGCAATTACGAAACCGACGCCGAAACCGCCCGCCCGCGACGTCTCGATAAGGAGCCGCATATGTTCGCCGAAGACCTCGAAAAAACCGAAAAAGACGCCGAAGCGTTCGCCGAAGACCTCCGCGCCGTCGAAAAAGACGCCGAACTCGAAGCGACGAAAGCCGAAACGCTCGCTCGCGGACTCGACGCGTTCGAACGCAAACTCGACGACGAAGAGGAAGACGAAGATTCCGGCTCCTTCGAACGCGGATACGAACGCGCCGAAAAAATCGGGCAAGACGATTATTTCCGCGACCTCAATTCCCATTTCGCCGAAAACGCCCCCCAAAATAAACGCACCCGCGTCGGTTGCGGCGACGAACGGCGCGAAGAACGCGAAAAAGCGCAAAAAGCCCGTCGCGAAGAAGCGGAACGCGGCGAAACGGACGAAGTTTACGCCGGAGTCCGCGACGAGATCGAAGAAAATACGGCGCGCGTTTGACGCTTCGAACGCCGTTCGTTTTCCTTCTTTCTTCCTCGACTCGCCGCTCGCAACGAGCAAGCCGGAGCCGCGTCCGCGACGCGCTCCGGCGTCTTTTCTCGCGTTTTGCCATTAATATTAATAAGGAAGGCGAAAACGCCGCGCCGTTTTGCAGTTTTCTTTCCATTTTCGCCTCTTTTCCCATTTTTTCTTTTTCCTTTCCTTTCTTCCGTTACTTCCGCGTTCAAAAAATTCGCGAAAAAACGGCATGCGTCGCCGGAAACGCGTTGATTTTCGCTCTCGCAACGTTATACTATAAAGGAAAGAACGCCAAACGGAGCCGCCGACGCCGGTCGCGGCGTCTTTCGACGCTCCCCATTCCCCCTATTTTAACGTTTTTAACGTCTCAAGGATAAAAAATGGCTCGACGTAAAAACCTCGTCGTCGCTCAAAGCGGCGGCCCGACCTGCGTCATCAACTCCAGTTTGCGCGGCGTCGTCGAAGCGGCGCGCGAGTTCGACAATATCGGAACCGTCTACGGCGCGGCGCACGGAATCGAAGGCGTTCTGAAAGAAGAGCTGCTCGACCTCTCGGCGCAGTCGGAAGAGGAAATCGCGCTCCTGCGCTACACGCCGGTCGCCGGGTCGATCGGCACCTGCCGTTACAAGCTGAAGTCTTGGCAAGACGAAGATTTCGAGCGCGTCGTCGAGGTCTTTAAGGCGCACGACGTCGGTTATTTCCTCTACAACGGCGGAAACGACTCGATGGACACCGCCGACAAAATCGCCAAACTCGCCCGCGCTCGCGGCCTCGACTTGCAGGCGGTCGGCGTTCCGAAGACGATCGACAACGATATCGGCGACGCGGAGTTTCAGCTGATCGACCACACGCCCGGCTACGCGTCGACGGCGAAATATTGGTCGCACATGGTTCAATACGCCGAAGAGGAAAACCGCGGTTCGTCGCCCGCCGACCCGGTTCTCGTCCTGCAGGCGATGGGGCGCAAAATCGGCTACATTCCGGCCGCCGCGCGCTTCGCCGACCCGAAACGCGAAACGCCGCTCCTTATCTATCTTGCCGAGTCCCCCCGAACTCTCGCCGAAATGGCCGACCAAGTCAACGAAAAGCTCCGCGAAGCGGGCCGTTGCGTCGTCGTCGTTAGCGAAGGGTTCGACGTCGGCGACGTCGGCGCGGTCAAGGACTCGTTCGGGCATACGAACTTCGGCGCGAGCAAAGTAACGGTCGCGCAAACGGTCGTCAACTACCTGAATTCGGTCGGCTTGGCGGCCAAGGGCGCGGCGCGTTGCAACGTTCCGGGCACCGACCAACGCGGCTCGATCGGGTACGCGTCGACGGTCGACCTCGACGAAGCCTACCGCCTCGGGCAAAAAGCGGTCGAGTTGGCCGCGACCGGGCAAGGCGGCTATATGTCGACGATTTTGCGCGACCCGGGCCTCGTATATAGCGTTCGTTACGACAAGGCCCCGCTATCGGAAGTCGCCAACAGCGAGCGCGTTTTCCCGGCGGAGTGGATCGCTCCGAACGGCGCGGACGTTACCGACGACTTCCTAAAATACCTAAAACCGCTAATCGGCGAAGACATGCCGTCGCTGCCGATGGAAAACGGCCGTCAACGCTTGACGCGGTTCGCGCCGATTTTCGCGACGCAAACGCTCCCGGCTTACGTTCCGCAGGCCGACCGTCAAAGCGCGCCGACGAAATAGCGTCCGTTTTCCGACGTCGGCTTTCACTATTTTCCCCGTTTTGCCTATTTCCCCAATATTGCCGCGACGTTTTTACCGTCGCGGCGTTTTTTTGTTCGTTTACGTTAAAAATTTTTCAATAATTCCGTTTTGCCCTTGTTTTTCCGACGCAAAATGGATATTTTCTAGCGTCTTCCCCGACGCGTTTCGCCGATCGGTTCGTTTTTCAAATTTTGCACGCTTTTACGGAGAATCGTATGTCGACGCGAAAACACGTCGTTTACAGCGCCACGCGCCAATGGAATCCCGGCGACGAATTCATTCTTCGCGGCGCCCGGCGCGTTGTCGAAGCCAAAATCGGCCCGTCGAACGCGATTCTTTACAACCGCAACCCGGACGTTCGCCCGGATTCGTTCGAGCTCGCGCTTCGCGCCGACAAAAACGTTATGCGCGGCCTTTACGGCGACACGGAAGCGTATTTACGTTACGGTTTCCACGACAACAGCGTCAAACCGGACGGTGATTTCTCGTTCGTCGACTTGGCCGTCGTCGCCGGTTCGCCGGAGTGGACGACGCCGCGCTGTTACAATTTTTTCGAACACGTCGTCAAAAACGCGACGCCGGTCGTTATCCTCGGCGTCGGAAGCCTCGAACCGTCGCCGCCGCCTTTTGTCGTCGAAGTCGCGAAAAAAGCGCGTTTTTTCTCGGTTCGTTCCGAGGATTTGCTCGTCGACCGCGATTGGGCGCGCGACGCCGGAGCGGTTTACCTCCCTTGCCCGGCTCTCCTCGCCGCCGACGAAAAAAACGAACGCAAAATCGACGCGGTTCGGCGAATCGCGCTCGTTTACAGCGCTCCGGAACGGGACTCGATCCGCGCCAACAGCGTTCCGAACGACGTCGCCGACGCTATTCTCGCCCTTTACCGCCGCCTTCTCGAAACGCGTTCCGAACGCGTCGAGTTTTTCGGCGTTTGCCATTATATCGACGAACTTCCGGGAGCGACGCGATTTTTCAACGAGTTCGGCGTCCCCGTTTTTTACTCTTACGACTCCGCCGATTACGAAGAGATTTACGGTCGCGCCGACTTAACCGTCTCGGCTCGCGTTCACGCTTGCGGTTTGAGCGCGTCGCTCGGCGTTCCCGGCGTCTTTTTCGGAACGGACGCTCGCGCCGGAACGTGTCGCGGTTTTTTGTCGGAATTTCTCGATTACCGCGCCGACTACTCGATTTTCGAGCGCAAAATCGACCGAATCTCCGAAGAAATCGCTCCGCGCAACGCCGAACTCCTCCGTCATAAACGCCGAACGTTCGACGCTTACCTCGCCGCGCTCGACGGGCTTTCCTTCGAAAAAACGCCTTACGACTGCGCGCCGCCGACGCAAGCGCCCCCAACGAAGCGCCGTCGACTCGAAACGCTCGACGCAATCCGCCGCGCTTGCTGCGTCGACGCGCCGGAGCCGACCCTTTGGGACGACGTTTACCATCGCTACCGCAAGTTCCGCGTCGCGCTGAAAAATCGGCTCCGCTCGAAACGGCGCGACGATTCGAACGAAAATTAGCGTTTTTCGCCGTTCTCCCGACGCGACGTTCGCCGAATTCGCCGCGTCGGTCTTCCGTTCCTTCGTCTCTTCGCCATTTTCCCGACGCATCCCGTCTTTCCTATTTTACCGTCCGATTTCTTCGGCGGTCGGCGTTCGCCACGTCGTTTCGATCGACGTTACCGGTTTTCCGGTTTCTAACGCTTCGGCGAGTCGGTTGAGCGCGTCCGTTTCGATTTGCCGCACTCGTTCGCGGGTCAGCCCGAGCGTTTCGCCGATTTCTTTGAGCGTTTGCGGCGCGTAATCGCCGACGCCGAACCGCATTCGCAAGACGGCGGCCTCGCGCGGCTCCATCGTGTCGAGTTCGCGCATCACGAACTTCAAGTTATCGCTTTCGAGCGTCAAATCTTCCGGACTGCGCCCGCGGTCGTCCATCAGCATTTCGCCGAGCGTCCAGCCGGCCTCGGTTTGATCGGTTTGCGGCGTCAGGTTGTGAATCAGAATCGCTTTCTTCACGATCGGGAGTTTTTTACGAGGGAGGCCCAACGCCCTCGCGACCTCGTTCGGCGTCGGCGCGCGCCCGAGTTCGTCCGTCAGCCGCGAACTCGCCCGCCGCCACTTCGAAAGCAACTCGACCATATACGCCGGAATCCGAATCGTTTTCGACGAATTAATCAGCGCGCGCTTGATCGACTGCTTAATCCAATAACTCGCGTAAGTCGAAAAACGCGTCCCGACGTCGGGATCGAACCCCTCGACGGCGCGCAACAGCCCGAGGTTCCCCTCTTCGATGAGGTCGGAAAGCCCCAACCCCTTCCCGGCGTACCCGCGGGCGATGTTGACGACGAGCCGCAAGTTCGCGCGCACCATCAAATCGCGAGCCCAAGGGTCGCCTCGCCCGACCGCTCGCGCCAGTTCCAGTTCTTCGTTCGCCGACAAAAGCGGCGTCGCGTTGATGTCTCGGAGATACGTTTCTAACGGCGACTGCGCGACCGACGGTTCGAAATAAAGTTCCGCCGTCGCGCTCGAAGCGTTGCGTTCGTCTTTCATAAGCGTTTCACGTTTCCTTTTTCGTTCCACAAAGAAAGGGGGAAGGACGCGGAGACTTGCGCGGCGCCGCTCGTTCGTTCGCGACGGTCGCGTCTCCGCCTAAACGTATCGGATAAAACGCGCCCCGACTTCAAAATAGATAAAATGAACGCTAAAAGATACATTAGCAAAAATGGGCGGTAAAAGCAAACTGAAATAAATACGCAAATAATACGTCGCTCTCGACGACAAATACCGACTCCAAAAACAAAAATAAAACGAATTATTAAATATCGCGACGCGGAATTTGCGTCGTTTTTCTTTTCTAACTTTAAATATTTTTCACGCGATCCTCGTTTTTTGAAAAAAAGAGAAAATTCGACTTGCCGCAAGGGCTTTTTTTCGGTATCTTTCCCGAGCGTCGTTTCTTTTCGCAGGGAACGCGAAGGAGCGGCGCCCCGTTCGACGTTTTCTCGCAAAACGCCGACGGCGACGGTATTATTTTTAGGACGCATTGCAAAGGTTCGAAACGAATGCGGTTTAACGCCTGCCCGACCCCCGATTTTTACGCGACCGACGACGCGCGGCTTTCGTCCGTCGATCGCCGCAAACGTTCGTTTTTCTCGTTCGCTCGCAAGTCGAGCGCGCCGACGTTCGTTTCGTTCCTTGCGTTTTGTCTTTTTGCGACGAGCGAAACCGCGTTCGCTCAAACGCCCGCTCCGTTGACGCCGGAAGAGGTTTCCGGTTCGTCGCTCCGCGATTTCGACGCTTTCGCCGCGCTCGACGACGAATATTTGCGCAATCCGGACGGCGGCGCCGTCCCGGTCGACAAAGACGCCGATTGGTTCCCGGAAATGTCGTTGGCCGGCCCGAACGCGAAAAAGCCGCAAACGAACGGCGTTCGCGTCATTTCGTTCGAAGGCGAGAAAGTAACGACGGAAACTCGCGGCGCCCAATCCCCGCAAAACGCGCAAACCTCGCCGACCTCCCCAAAACCGCAAAGCGTTCAAGCTCCGCAAAACGTTAAATCCGCTTCGTCGACGCAAAACCCGCGAACGCCCGCGACCGGCGTCGCGTCGGCTCGTTACGAAGCCGCGCCGAACGCCTCGAATCGCGTCGTTCCGGCGTCCGGCGGATTCGCCGACTATCGCCCC
>JAZQAP010000002.1:0-6575 GCA_045545275.1 Thermoguttaceae bacterium
CGTCGAACCGCAAAAATAGCAAACGCCGCGAATCTTCGAACAGTCGATTTCCGGTTTCGCCGCTTGCGCCGACGCCGTCAAAAACGCGCTCCCAACGACCGCCGCCAAGAACGCCGCGCAACCCAATTTTCCCATTTTCCGCATTTTCTCAACCGTTTTTAAGTAATGTTTTCGTTGTTTTCGCTAAATCGCCCGCTTAACCAAGCGGAAGAGCCGACCCCGTCCCCGACGTCGCGCCGTCAAGACAAAGCGCGGCCCGCGACCGCCGAGTCGATTCGCTCGACGGTTCGGGCAAAGCGTCGCCGTCAACCGTCGACCAATTTGACCGACGGCTTTTAAAACGCTTCCGCAAACGAAGTTAATCGCTCCGTCGGCGCCGGACAAAACCGCCGACGACGCGCGCCGAAACCGCAGATTAAACCGCTTTCCGCGAACGCCGAGCTTTGCGACCCGGCTTTTTTTTCGCTTTTAGCCGCCGTTGGGCGGAAAAAATCAAGCGACAACGGAGCGAAGAAACCGAACTCGCGCGGTAGCGCGGGCCCGGAACGCCGCGGTCGGCGTCAGACGTCGCAGAGTTTGACGGCGTCGTAGAGAGATTCGACGCCCTTCTTCGGAATGAACTCGTGCGCGACGAACCCCTTGTAGCCCAACGCTTTAATCGCGCGCATGATCGCCGGATAGTACAGCTCTTGTTGGTCGTCCAAGTCGTTGCGACCCGGCGCGCCGGCGGTGTGGAAGTGGCCGATGCAGTCGTAAGCGCGACGAATGTTGTGGATCACGTCGCCTTCCATTCGG
Source organism: Thermoguttaceae bacterium (assembly GCA_045545275.1). Taxonomy (GTDB): domain Bacteria; phylum Planctomycetota; class Planctomycetia; order Pirellulales; family Thermoguttaceae; genus RUG369. The sequence continues at coordinate 796 of JAZQAP010000002.1, forward strand.
TGCATGTGATAAATATCGTACAGGAGTTTGACGCGTTCGCTGCCGACGCCCTTCACAAGATCGATCCCCCAATCGGTCGAGTCGGCCATATAGTCCTTGTGATCCTTGGCGTTCAGGAGTTCGAGCATAATGTTGACGTTGTGTTTTTCGGCGATTTTCGCGACGCGTTTCAACGCCGTAATACAGTTTTTGAGGCCGGTTTCGTCGTCCATACCGGCGCGGTTCCCGGAAAGCGAAATCAGGTTCGGAACGCCGAGTTCCGCCGCCATCGGGATGTGCTTTTCATACGACGCGACGATGCGGTCGTGGTTTTCCGTTCGGTTAATCCCGACCGGAATATTGACTTCCGGCACGTTCCCCATCGTAACTTCGAGGCCGTGTTTCTTGACGGTCGCCCAATCTTTCGGGTCGATCAGGTCGACGCCGACCATCCCCATTCCCTTGCAGATTTCGCAGAATTCGTCGAGCGGAATCGAGCCGAAGCACCATTTCGAGACCGATTGCTTAATATCGCCCTTGAAATTTTCCGGTTTTCCGAATTTTTTTTCTTCGCCCCAAGCGTTTTGCGAACCGAGACCAAGGGCCGTCGCTCCGGCAAGGGTCGCGCCGATCATATCGCGTCGAGAAATTTTCTTTTGCATCGTCTTTTCCTAACTCGTCAAATTAAAGCGGTTACAAAAGCGTGAATTCGCGTTCCGCCGCTCGACTTTTCGTCGAAAACCGGAAACGCGACGCTTATTTTACCGCAAGCGCGCCGCAAAATCAAGCGTTCGCCGCCGATTCGTCCGGAAAAACTCGAAAAAAAAGCGCGACCGCCGCTCCTTTTCGCGACGTTCGCGCTTCGTTCGTTTCTCTATTTTCGCCGACCGTTAAAATCGACGTCGTCTCCCGACGCTTGCGCGTCAACTTTCGTCGAACGCCGCGGCGCGTTCCGTTTTAAATTTCTTCCAGCTCTCGACGGTTTCCAAATCGACGCCGCCGCCCAACGCGCGAAAATGCGCCTTGCCACAATCGATTTTCGCCTTTTCGGTCGGTCGCAACGCGTCGTCTTTCGGGTTTCCCTTCGTTTCCAAAACGAAATAAAGTTTTTTCGCGCCGTCGACGTCGAAGTAAACCGCCCAGTCCGGATTGTATTTCCCGATCGGCGTGTCGATTTGAAAGCGTCGCGGCAACTTGAAAAAGAGCTTAACGTCCGGGTCGCCGTCGAGCGCTTCGGCAAACCGTTTCTCAACGTCGCTGTCGCACCGAACGCGGTCGTAAACGCTTTTTTCGACCGCGACGCACTTCTCGACGCTCGCGAAAAGCTCCGCGTCGTCGAAAATTTCCAACGCGTAACAGTCTTTTTCGCTTAACTTGCGATACCGAATGCCGTCGACCGCCAATTTGCGCCGCTCGTCGAGAATCGTTTCCGCCGCGATTTCGACAAAACGTCGCGGATTCGACAAGAAGTCGCCGATTCGCCCGCTTCGCTCCAAGACGTCGTAAACGGTCGCTCGTTTTACAGCGGTTAGCGCTCCGATTTCGGTCAGCGGATTCGGAATCAAAACGCGCTCGTCGACTTCCCGTTCGAGCTTGAAACTCCGCTCTTTAGCGTCGACGCCGGACGCGTCGACGCGGAGTTCGGCGAACGTCGTCGTTATTTTCGGCGGCGTCAACGGCGACGCTTCGCAGCGCTTCCGCAACGCTCGCGCCGCGTTTTCGATCAACGTTTCCGAGTCGAAGTTAAGTCGGTAAACGGTTTTGCGTTTGATTCGTTCCCAAATCGCCAGGAACTCCGGCGACGCCGTTCGCTCTTTTTTGAACGTTATTTTCGTTTCCTTCGCCGCGTCGCGAATCGGCAAATCGACGCCTTGTCGTATTCGCTCGACAATCGCCTCGCGCGCCGGAGCGAAACGCGCCGACGTTTCAAACGCGACGTCGCCTCGCAACGCCGCCTTTAACGCCGACGTCGGACGCCCCGTCGCGTCGATTTGCCCTTTGCGTTTGAGTTCGCCGACTAACGACGCCGCGTCGTTTGCGTCGAAGGTTCGCGTCTCTTCGTCGACGACGTAACGTAAACCGAGAAAGAGCGCCGCGTCGACGACGCCGAACTTAACCCCGCTTTCGGACTCGATTTCGCGCTGCAACGAATCGGCGAACTCCGCGAACGTCTCCGTTGCGAAGACGTGTAACACGTTAACGCCGGGCGCCTCGACGCGGTCGCCGTTTTGGTCGACGCAAAGGCGGAGTCCGCGCCCGATTTTTTGACGCGTCGTCATATCGCTTTTCTGATCGAGCAAAGCGCATATTTGAAAGACGTTAGGGTTGTCCCAACCTTCTTTCAACGCGGAGTGCGAAAAAATGAAGCGCAACGGACAATCGAACGACAGGAGCCGCTCTTTGTCCTTCATAATCAAGCGAAACGCGTCCTCGGCGGCCTCGCCGGTTTCCCTCGCGTCCTTGAACGCGCCCTTTTTGTCCTGCGCGAAATAGCCGTCGAAGACGCCGCAAACGTCGGAACCGAAACGCTTTAACAAGTCGACGTTCCCCGGCGCTTCGAGCGCGCGTCGGTACTCCTCTTCGAAGATTTGCGCGTAAACGCCCTTCTCGCCGTTCGGGCCGCGAAACTTGTCGACGCGGTCGATGAAAAAGAGCGACAAAACCTTGACGCCGCGCTTCGCTAACTCCCGTTCTTTCTCGAAATGCGTCAAAATCGTTCGCCGAATTTGCGCGCGCCGAAGCGACAGTTCGTCGACGTCGCCGACCGTTTCGCCGACTCGCAATCGTTCGCCGTTCGAAAATTCGACGCTTTCGCTCCCGACGCCCGCGTCGATTCCGGCGATTTTCCAACCGCGATAAAGCTCGCGCTCGCCGGACTTTAAGAACAGATCGTCGCCGGGTCGCAACGTCGCCGTTTTGCGCGCGACGCGACCGTTTTTTGACGCGACGTCAAACTCGATTTTCGCTTTGAAACCCGACGACGTTTTCTCGGCGCAAACCAAACGAATAAACGGTTTATTAAAACCGCTCTCCGCTCGCGAACTCGCGACGACGATCTGTTTAACGAGTCCGCGCCGCCAAGCGTCGACCGGCGACAAGCGGTAAAGCAAGTTCGGTTTTTCGCGATGCGTCGCCGAGTAACGCAATACAAGCCAAGGATTTAGCGACGCGATCGCGTCCTTCGCTTTCTCCGTCGAGTCGACGCTCTGCGGCTCGTCGATAATAACGATCGGGTTCGTTCCGCGAATCAAATCGATCGGGCGTTCGCCGCTCAACTTATCTTGCGCCGTATTGACGACGTTGCTCTCCTTGCGAAACGCGTCGATGTTGACGATCATTATTTCGACGTTATTCGACGTCGCAAATTGCCGCGCGTCGCTCAAACGGTCGCGATTCCAAACGAAAAAGCGGTACGGCAAATTATCGTAAAGCGCCGCGAAATGGTCTCTTGTAACTTCGAGCGTTTTAAAGACGCCCTCGCGAATCGCGACCGACGGAACGACGATCACAAACTTTGACAAGCCGTAACGCTTTCGCAGTTCGAGAATCGTTCGCAGGTAAACGTAAGTCTTCCCGGTTCCGGTCTCCATTTCGATCGTAAACTGCTTCGCCGGTCGGTTTGAGCGCGCCGTCGTTCCCGTTTCGCCCGGCCTTTCCGACGCCGCGACGTCGTTTAGCGCGCTTGCGTTTTCCTCCGATTCGAGCGTTGCGACGTCGTTTAGCGCGTCGCCGTTCGCCGCGTTCGCGACGCCGCTTAGCGTTTTGGTTTGAGGAAGTCCGTTTTTCAATTGAACGGCGCGCATATTAGCGCATATCGTTTCTTCGTCGATATTTAAGCTGTTTCCAAAACCGCGCAAACCGGTTAAAAGCGAATTTTTTTCGACGCTGAAAATCGACGCCGGCTCGCGCCGCGCGCCGTCGAAAAGTCCGCAAACGGCTTCTATCGCCGCCGTTTGGAAGTCCAAATTTTTCTTAAATTTTAGTTTCATCGCCGCCTCCTCGAGCGTCGCCTCGTTTAACGCAACCTATTTTTCTTCAACGCGTTAGCAACGTCGCCGCGTCAAATAAATTTCGCTTCGATTCCGTTTTCTTCGAGCAAGCGCGCGACGTTGGCCAGCGCGGCGTCGGAGCGGAACGCGGACTCGGCGACGACGATTTTTTCGGGACGCTTGCTTTTCGGCGCTTCAAGAAGTCGCTCGACGTCCTCGACTTCGGCGCCGTCTTGCAGCAGCGCGCAAAACCGGGCGTCGCGTTCAAGATAAACGTCGACGTTGACAAGCGTTAGCGTTTCGAATTTCGCGTCGAGCGGAAGTCCCGATTTAAGCGCGACTTCGGTTAAAACGTCGGCGTCGCTTCGGTCGAGTTTGCGAGCGTTTTTGGAGTCGCGCAAACGAGCGAGGAACGCGGCGGCTTCGGTCGGCGGCGTCGGCGAATCGTCCCAAAGTTCCCAGTTCGACGTATCGAGCCGAAAGACTTTAAAGCCGACGTCGAGCGACGCCGCGTCATTGGCGAAAAGATCGGCGGCGCGTTCTTCGCGAAGTTTCGCTCCGGCGCGTCGCAACCGTTCTTTTCCGATTTCGCAAATATTGCGATAACCGGCTTTAGCGGCTTCGCTCTCCTCCTTGCAAAGCTCCGGCAACTGAACGCAAATAAAGCGCCGCGCGCCGCCGTCCTCCGCGTTCAACTTCATAACCGCGTGCGCCGTCGTCCCGCTCCCGGAGAAAAAGTCGAGAACTATCGAATCCTTATCGAGATTCGCCAACGTCAAGAGTCGCTTCAAAAGGCGCGTCGGTTTCGGGCCGTTAAAAACGCCGCCGTCCAACAACTTAACGACTTCCTGCGCGCCCTCTTGGCTGTGTCCGACGTCTTTGTAAAAAAGCAACGACGTCGGCGCCATTCCGTCAAATTTTAACTCCGATAAGAAACGTTTCATACGCGGCGTTCCGGAACCGTCGGGCCCGAACCAAATGCGATTATCCGCTCGACGCGCTTCAAAATTTTTCTTCGAAAGACTCCAACAACGTCCCGGCGGCGGCTCGACCGTCGCGCCGGACGGGGTCGTTATCGGATAATCGCACTCCGCGTTATACGTTTTGACGGAAATATCGCTCGACGTCCAAGGCCCGCGCGGGTCGTTATCCGGATTCCGATAACGAGCGTTCGCTTCCTCGGTTCGCGGCAAACGCCCTATTTTAAACGTTTCCAACGACTTTGCGTACATTAAAACATAATCGTGGCTATTCGAAATATATTTCGCGTCGTTTTTCGGCGAAAACGCCCGTTCCCAAACGAGTTGCGCGACGAAGTTTTCTTCGCCGAAGATTTCGTCGCAGATTTTGCGGAGGTTGCAGACTTCGCGGTCGTCGATCGAGATAAAGATAACGCCGTCGTCGCGCAGGAGGTTCGCCGCCAAACGCAAACGCGGATAGATCATGTTCAGCCAGTTCGAGTGGAAGCGTCCGGCCGTCTCCGGATTGCTCTTCGTCGTTTGCGACGTCAGTTCGAGATAGCGCGCCCAAGGGTCGGCGAAGTCGTCGTTGTAAACAAAATCGTTCCCGGTGTTGTACGGCGGGTCGATGTAAATCGTCTTCACCTTGCGGAAATAAGACTCCTGCAAGAGTCGGAGAACCTCAAGATTGTCCCCCTCGATATAGACGTTGCGCGTCGTTTCAAAGTCGACGCTCTCCGACGGAACCGGTCGCAGCGTCGCCGCGCTCCGTCGCCCGACCGCTCTTAACGCGTCGCGCTTGCCCGGCCACTCAAACGGGTATTTCTCCGTGTAAATAGCCCCTCCTTCTTCC
>JAZQAP010000003.1:0-8667 GCA_045545275.1 Thermoguttaceae bacterium
GGCTACGATCCGACTTTACATCGATTCGCTCGACGCGAAATTGGCGGAGTTCCAAAAGCACATCGCGGAAGACCCGAACGTCGGCGGCGGCTGGACGAATTACATTCCGAGCCTTGAGCGGAAGCTCATTAAGTTTTGACGTTCGGCGTCGGCGAGAAGCGAAAACGAAGGGCCGCGTTCGGAGACGGACGCGGTTTAACTTTTGCCGGTTAACGGCTTAGCATTGGCGGAAAGAAGGAAACGACGGATGAAATCGCGCAGCACGACGATTTTAACGGTGCGCAAAGGCGGCGCGGTCGCGATCGGCGGCGACGGGCAGGTAACGTTCGGCTCGTCGATTATGAAGGCGGACGCGCGCAAAATTCGGCGGCTCTTGGACGGGCGCGTCTTGGTCGGGTTCGCCGGGTCGACCGCGGACGCGTTCGCGTTGATGGAGCGGCTCGAGGCGCGGCTGAAGGATTACCCGCAAAACATAACGCGAGCCGCCGTCGAATTGGCGAAGGAATGGCGAACCGACCGCGCGTTGCGGAAGTTGGAAGCGATGGCGATCGTCGTTTCGGCGGACGAAACGCTCCTTATCAGCGGAAACGGCGACGTCGTGCAGCCGACGGACGGTATCGCCGCGATCGGTTCCGGCGGAAATTACGCGCTCGCGGCGGCGAAAGCGTTGGCGGCGCATTCGGGGCTGTCGGCGAAGGAAATCGTCCTCGAAGCGATGAAAATCGCGTCGCAAATCGATATTTACACGAACGACAATATCGTCGTCGAGGAGTTGTGATTATGTTGGAATTGACGCCGCGTCAAATCGTCGAGGAACTCGACAAATACATCGTCGGACAGCGCGAAGCGAAGCGCGCCATCGCGGTCGCGATTCGCAACCGTTGGCGTCGACAGCGTGTCGCCGAGGAAATGCGCGACGAAATCGGCCCGAAAAATATGATGATGATCGGCCCGACCGGCGTCGGGAAGACGGAGATCGCGCGGCGCTTAGCGGCGATGACCGGGGCGCCGTTTGTGAAAGTCGACGCGACGAAGTACACCGAAGTCGGCTATTACGGGCGCGACGTCGAGAGTATGGCGCGCGAACTCGTCGAAAACGCCGTCGGAATCGTTCGCGCCGAGGAGCGGGAACTGGTCGCCGAAAAAGCGAAATCGGCCGCCGAGAAGCGAATCGTCGACGCGTTGGTCGAGAAGTTCGAACGGGAAAACCGCGACGCCGAAGCGAAGGCGGCGGAGGAAGCCGGTTCGTCGAAGGAAAACGCTAAAACCGACGAACAAACGACTTCCGCGTCGGCGTTTGCGTCGACGAATCCGAGCGATCCGTTCGCGGCGGCGATGGAGGCGGCGTCGCGCGACCCGAAATTCCGCGCCGCGATGGACGCCGTCCGCGACCTGAAATTCGACCCGACGAACCCGACCGCGAGCTTTGAAGCGATGGCGAAAGCGGTCGACGAAGCGGTGAAAAACGCGCCGTCGAACGTCGAAAACGCGACCGCCGCCGAACCGCAAGCCGAGTCGCAAAGCGTTGCGAGCGATAAAGTTGTGAAACTCGACGCGGCGCCGAAGCGCGTCGTCGACCGCGACGAAATCGAACGGCGGCTCCGACTCGGCGAATACGAGAACGAAACGATTCCGGTCGTCGAAGAGCGGCGTTCGTCCCCGGTCGTGATGGGGGGCGTCGGGCTCGAAAATATGCAGGACGAAATTCAAAGTATGCTCGAAAGTTTGACGCCGCGCCGTCGTTCGCGTCGGGAAATTCCGGTGTCGGAGGCCCGGGCGGCGTTCGTCGAGCAGGAGTCGGAGCGCGCGCTCGACAAGGAGAAGATCGACGTGCGGGCGGTCGAACTCGCCGAAAATCTCGGGATTATCTTCATCGACGAGATCGACAAAATCGTCGGAAGCGAGGGCGGGCGCGGCGCCGACGTGTCGCGACAAGGCGTCCAACGCGACTTGCTGCCGATCGTCGAGGGAACGACGGTGCAGACGAAACACGGGATGTTTTCGACCGAACACGTCCTTTTCATCGCGGCGGGAGCGTTCCATCGCGTGAAACCGAGCGACTTAACGCCGGAGCTGCAGGGCCGTTTCCCGATTCGCGTCGAGTTGTCGGAGCTGAAAAAAGAGGATTTCGTTCGGATTTTGACGGAGCCGAAGAGCGCGCTGACGAAGCAGTACGTCGCGTTGCTCAAGACGGAAAACGTCGACTTGGTTTTCGAACCGGACGCGATCGAAGCGCTGGCCGAGTACGCCGCGTCGACGAACGCGACGACGCAAAACATCGGCGCGCGCCGACTTTACGCGATGATGGAGCTGTTGCTCGAAGACTTGAGTTTCGAAGCGCCGGAAATGGGGCTCGGACGGGTCGTCGTCAACGCGGCTTACGTCCGCGAGAAGATCGACCGCGTCGCGAAGGACGAAGACTTGAGTAAGTTCGTTCTGTAAACGACGATTTGGCGCGATTTAGCGACGCTTTCGACGGCGGCGAAAAGTCGGCGAAACAAGCGGCGGCGTTTTTCGGCGTCGCCGCGTTTGAAAAGTTTGAAATTTGTTTGTTTTTGGCGCGTCGGCGGAGCTTTGCGGCTTCGTCGACGCGTTTTTTTTGTCGCGACGCGGTTGCGGCGCTTGACGTCGCGTCGCGGGTTGGGTAAAATAAACAAGACGCGACGTCGCGCAAAGAAGGGAACGCGGCGGACGACGGAAGATGCAACTTGAACGTTAAGAAGGAGTTAACGATGCGAAAGACGAACGGTCGACGTCGAACGGGGGCGTTTGTTCCGGCGGCGTTTTGGGGAGCGGCGATTCTTGCGGCGGCGCTTAGCGCGTTGGGAAACGACGTCGCGTTCGCGCAAACGGAGGAGACGCAAGTTAAGAAAAATGAAACGGTTGCGTCGTCGAGCGAAGGCGAGGCGACCGTCGCGACCGATTGGGTTTTCTGCGCCGTTTTGCGGAATCCCGGTTGGTTTGCCGATTGGGACGCCGACGCTTCAAGATTCGATAAGCCCGGGCTTTACCGGCCCGAGATTGACGCCGCGAACGAGCGCGCTCGCGAATGGGCGCCCCTTGTCGAACGTTGGCGCGAGCTGATTTTGAACGAGGAAAAGGCGCGCGCCGAAGCCGAAGGGCGGAAAACTCGGCGGGATTGGGCGGAGATCGGCGCCGACCAAGCGCTCGTCGACGCCGCGCTGGCGAAGTGGGAAAAAATCTTGGTCGATTCGAATGAGAAAAACGCGCAACGTCGGCAAAATATAGAGTTGCGGCGCGAAGACGGCAAGATCGACCCGCGCGCTTTGACGCAATTCGAGGGCGTTTTGATCGTCGACAAGCCAATTTTCGGTTGGGTTTCGTTCGATTCGGGAGCCGGGATGGCGGACGCGGATTTCGCGGTTCCGCTCCGTTGGGAAGCGTTGCGTCGGGAATCGCTCGTCGCCGACCCGCAAAAACCGAACGTTGGGCGACGCGTTGGAACCGTTCGCGGGCTCGCTTTCAATTGCGATATGAGCCGCTTGCCTTTGGTCGGAATTCGTTTTCGAGACTGCCGCTTTTTGAAGAACGCGAATTTCGCCGGCGCCGATTTGACCGACGCGCGTTTCGAAAACTGCCGTTTCGACGCGACGGTTTCGTTTGAGACTTTCGCGCAAACCTTGTCGTTTAAGGAGAACCGACTTGTCGGACTCGAACTTTACGGCGACCTCGACGGTTGGGACTTCTCCGAGAAAAACGTCGGCGACGTCCGCGTCGCAAGTTGGAAGGGCGTTAAAATCGACGGCGCCCGCTTCGACCCGCCCCGTTTCGACGGCGAATATTGGGAAGGAAAGGCGACAAAGCGCCGCGTCGAAATTCCGGCGAACCTTCCGAACGAGCTGTTCCGACGGTCGCGCTTTTTCGACGAAAAGGATTTGAGCGGAACGACGTTTTACTATTCCCTTAACGGAGGCGACTTTAGCGGTTTCGACTTGACCGACGCGACGCTCCTGCCGCGGGATTTGAAACTTGGAATCGATTGGGGAAGAGCGAGCGCCCGAAGCGTCGACGGCGCGATCGAGTACGCGATCTTGCAAGGGACGCCGAGCGAAGAGATTCGCGTTAAACTCAACGACGCGAAGATTTTGCGAACGCGGTTCGAGTCGTTCGTTTTGTATCCGGGAAACGGAACGGACGGTTTGAAGCCGCGCGTTCCGGTCGATTTTGTCGACGCGGCGTCGATTCAAGCGTCGAAAAGTTGGCGCGACAAGGACTTGCGCGGCGTTTATTTCGGCAACTGCGTCGATTTGCGCGGCGCCGACCTTTCCGGCGTCGATTTGAGCGGCGCGACGTTCGAAACGTCCGTCGACGGCGTAAAATTCGACGACGCGGTAATTTCCGACGTTCGGTTTTACTCGCCGGACTTTTCGAGTTCGCTGATGCAACAATTCGACGTCGCGCGCTTCAACCCTTGGTGCGAATCGGGCTTGACGCTCGAACAGGCGGAGTCGACTTGGAACGGGCGGCGCGGGCGGTTCGCCGGAATCGTCTTCCCGGACGACGTGCAAAAAACGCTCGACCGCCGGGCGTTCGAAGCGAGTCCGGAGTTCGCCGCGAAGGACTTCAGCGGGAAAATCCTCCGCTTCCGCGATATGTCCGGCTGGGATTTAAGCGGTTTGAATTTAACGGGTTGCGTCTTGATTACGCGAACGCTCGCGGGCGCCGACTTGACCGGCGCGACGGTCGACGGCGCGATTTTTTTGCAGGCGAACAACGAAGACGCGATCGGCGATTTCGCCGCGAACCGAATCGCCGAACGGGCGCGAGCCGGGGAAAAACTCGTTGTCGCCGACCGGCTTGACGGCGCGTCGCCGTTCGATCTTAAAACGCGGTTGCGGAGTCTGATTCGTTGGCGAGACGTCGGCGTTTCGTCGAAGCGGCTGCTCGACCGCGATCTCGTTTTGTTGACGGCGGAACAATTCGGTTCGACGGCGACGGCGCGAGCGGGAAGAGGCGGCGACGTCGCGATTTCCGGCAAAATCGACGGTTCGCTTCCGGACGCTTATGGGCAAAACGCGAAGGAAGCGGCGAAGTAACGATGAAATAACGACGGCGCGAACGGCGTCGGAAACGGCGAAAGATCGGGGCGGCGCGAAGACGCGTCGTCCCGTTTTTTCGCGTATTTTTGATTTTTAGAATAAGGCGTCGAATTTCTAAAAGCGGCGCGTTTGATTGTTCTGAATTTTGTTTGATTCTGGCGGCGGTCGAGCGCGATATGCGGCGCGGCGTCGTTTTTTTCTTTCTTTTTTGTCGCGGAACGTCGCAATTTACTTGACGTCGCGTTTCGCCTTCGGTATAATACGTTTGCGCGACGTTGCAAAACAAATAAACGTCGCGTAAAATTTAAGCGTAACCAATGTAATAACGGAGGTTAGGAGATGCGCGGAATGTTGAAAAAAGCGAGCGCGACGCTCGGCGCGTTCTTGACGGCGGCGGTTTTAGGGATTTCGACGTTCGCGGCGTTCGGCGTTTCGGAAGCGGCGCAAACGACGTATTCGCAGTCTTTGCCGGGCGTTCCGTTTGAGTCGACGGTGAAAATCGACCCGAAAACGACCGTTTTTCTTTACTTAGGAGAGGCCGTCGACGAGAATCTGCGCCGGATTTTCAACGAGTGGAATCGGACGATCGCGGAAACGCTCGTCGCGGCGGAACGCGACGCTTACGAACGCTATTTGGCGGAAGAAGAGGCGAAGTGGGAGGAAATCGAGAAAGCGGCGACGCTCGAACACGACGCGGTTTTTCGTCAAATTGAGGCGGAGTCGAAAACGCCGGAGGAAAAACAGAAGCGTATCGTCCGTTTTTACGAGTATTTAGGCGCTCCCGCTCCGGGAAAGCCGTCGAACCCGGGAACGACGTTCGAAAAAGCGCGAAAACGGGCGATCGAGAACGAAACGCAGAGGGTTTACGCTAAAGTCTATAAAGTCGCCATCATGGATCCCCGACCTTGGAAGCGGGCGCTACGTCGCGCCGCGGCGGAAAGTTGGCGACGCGTCGAGCGCGAATTTTGGCCGAGCGTCGCCGAAAAAATCGATTGGGAAAACTTGAATCTCGACGGCGCGCGCTTCGATTTCCGTCCGGAGGTCGCGGGCGCTTACGACTCCGAAAATAACGACGTTTACGCTAAATTCGGCGGCTTTTTTGGCGAGCTCGACGGGCTTCCGTTCTGTTGGGGGATTCCGGCGACGCTCGAGCAGTTGGAACGGACTAAATCTTGGCGCGAAAAGACGTTGCGCGACGTCGAGTTCTACCGCGTCTTTACCGACGCGTCGTTCGCCGGTTGGACGTTCGAAAACTGCCGCTTTGAAGCGAATCGATACGGACGCGGGGCCGCCAGGTTTGAGTTGACCGACGGAACCGGCCGTAAGCCCGAAATGCGAGCGCCGGGCGACCTTTGGCACAGCACCTGGAAGGAATCGAAGTCCGATAAAATCGTCGGTTACGACGCATGCGATTTTGCCGACGCGACGCTCCGGAACGTTTATTTCGACCGAGCGGCGACGATTACGTTCGAGCAGTTCGCGGCGACGCGCAGTTACAAGGAGGACGAAATTATCGCCAAGTTCGACTTTACGATCGCCGGTTGGGACTTTAGCGGCAAAAACGTCGGCGATTTGCTCTTCGAAACCGGAATGTACGAACCCGAGCTTTACGCGATTCGGAGGAAAGGCGGGAAGACCGGCTGGGCGTCGCTAAAGCTCGACGGCGCAAGGTTTGAACCGCGCGGCGACCGGACGTATTCGAGAAGGTTGCCGGACGAACTTTGGCGTTCGTCGCGGCGGTTCCGGGAGAAAGATTTGTCCGGCGCGACCTTCGACGTCGAGCTTAACGGCGGCGATTTCAGCGGGTTCGACTTGACCGGCGCGACGATGTTGTTGGCGCAAGATCCGCCGAAATGGCGGTTAGACGGCGCGACGATTCGCGGACTGAAATTTGTCGTTAGGGATCCGGGGTTCGTTCATCGGTTCAGGGGCGCGCTCGACGCCGAGACGTTGCGCTCGACGAAAAGCTGGCAAGACAAGGACTTGCGCGACGTCCATTTCACTGAAATGTTCAACTTCGACGGAATCGACGATTTGAGCGGGTTCGATTTGCGCGGCGCTCGATTCGCGTTTGTCGAGGCGGAGAAAATCGACCTAACCGGCGCGAAACTCGACGGTTGCCGCTTTGACTCTTCGGAGCGATGGCCGGCGATTCGGGCGGCGCGCGTCGAAACGTCCTCGGCGGGCGAGGCGTCGCCGGAAAGCGCGGAGTAACGGGACGTTTCGCGTCGAATTTTAGCGGGTCTTTGAATTTGTTGAAATTTGTTTGATTGGTTGCGCGTCGGCGAGCGGCTTGGCGGTCGTCGGCTTTTGAAAACGACGGAGATTGAACGATGAAACGTTATTGGAACGGAAAACGAACGGTCGCGGCGTTCGTCGCGGCGACGTTTTGGCTCTTCTCGACTTTTGCGGCGTTCGGAGCGAACGACGAGACGTCGCGTTCGTCGATTTCGCCGGTCGAGCCGTTCGCGTCGACGGCGAAAATCGACCCGCAAACGACCGTTTTTCTTTACTTAGCCGACGCCGCCGACGAGAATCTGCGCCGGATTTACGCCGATTACAACAAGTCGATTCAAGCGGCGGTCGACGAGGCGGCGGGCAAGGACGCGTTCAAGCGATTCCTCAAAGAAGAGGAGGAGCGGGAAGCGACAAAGCTGCCCGAAATCGAGGAAAAGGCGGCGCTTGAACACGACGCGGTCGTTCGTCAAATCGAAGCGGCGGCGAGAACGCCGGAGGAAAGGGCGTATCGTATCCGAGTTTTTTACAGAAATTTGGAGGTCGGCGGCGCGCCGCGAACGCCCGAGGAAGAGCCGGAGGCGCGGAAACGGGCGATTTCCAGCGAGGCGAAGCGTTATTTGCGCAAAATTGGGCCGCAACCTGAGGAACGCGCTCGACTTCGTGTCGCGCAAGAAACTTGGCGTTTGATCGAAAGCAAGGTTTGGCCGGAACTTAGCGTCGATTGGGAAAACTTGAATCTCGACGGCGCCCGATTCGATTTCCGCCCGGAAGTCGTTTACGACCTCGACGCGCCCGGGCGGGGCTTCGAGAAATTCGGCGGTTGGCGCTGGGGGATTCCGGCGACGCTCGAGCAGTTGAGCCGTTCTAAAAGTTGGCGCGACAAGACGTTGCGCGGCGCCGATTTTTATCGCGTCCTCGCCGACGCGTCGTTCGCCGGTTGGACGCTCGAAAATTGCCGCTTTTGGGCGGACGAAAGCGGGCAAGGAACGGCGTTCGACGTCGCGTCGAAAGCGCCGGGCGTCGGGCGGGAAACGCGGCGTCCGGGCGAGCTTTGGCAAGGCGCGGCGACGGAGAACGCGGCGTCGGCGGAAGACGCAAACGGCGGCGCCGTCGTCGGTTACGTCGGTTGCGATTTTGCCGACGCGACGCTGAAAAACGTCCTTTTCGACCGCTCGGCGACGATAACGTTCGAACAATTCGCGGCGACGCGCAGTTTTAAGGAGGACGAAATCGACGCCGAGTTCCGCTTCCCGCCCGACGGTTGGGACTTCGCCGGGAAAAACGGCGACGCGTTGCGAACCGTCGCGACGATCGCGTCGGAGGTCGCGTCGGGTGAATCGGCGAGCGAATCGGCGGGCGACGCGGCGTC
>JAZQAP010000004.1:0-3519 GCA_045545275.1 Thermoguttaceae bacterium
GACCGGCGAGACCGGCGGTAAGTCCCGTGTTTTGAGCGGCTTGCAACGATTCGGCTAATTTGCCGTACTCGCTCAAAACGACCGGCAAAATCATGTTTTGCGCCATGTCGCGAGCGACTTCGCCCTCGATTTGAATCTTGCGGACGTATTCCTCGGTGAAGATTTCGTACCGCGATTCCAATTCGATGCTCGAAAAGACGCCGTATTTTTCAAGAAGTTGATGGTTCTTGACGTCGAGCAACGGGCGCAACGCTTCGAGCGACGTTTTCAGGTTGGGAAGACCGCGACTTTCCGCCTCTTTCACCCACGTTTCGCTGTAGTTGTTGCCGTTGTAAATCACGCGTTTGTGCATTTTAATCAATTCGGAGAGCAACTTTTGGAGTTCGCCGTCGAGCTTTTGGGAATCGTTGGCGAACGGTTCGAGGCGCTCCGAAACGTAGTCGAGCGACTCCGCCACCGACGCGTTGAGGTAGGTGTTGAACGGCGCGCACGATTGACTCGACCCGCAAGCGCGGAACTCGAATTTGTTGCCGGTGAAGGCGAACGGGCTTGTGCGGTTGCGGTCGGAGTCGTCTCTTTCGAGGCGCGGCGCGGTCGCCAAACCGATTTTCAGCGGTCGAACGTCCGTGCGGTAGTCCTCGAACACCCCGCGTTCGACTTGTTCGAGCGTTTCGGTCAGGCGGTCGCCGAGGTAAATCGACACGACGGCGGGCGGGGCCTCGTTCGCGCCTAAGCGGTGATCGTTTCCGGCGGTAACGGTCGAGCAGCGCAAGAGATCGCCGTGAAGGTCGACGGCGCGAACGATCGCCGTTAAGAACGCTAAAAATATCGGGTTGCGACGCGGATCGTCGCCGGGGTCGAGGAGGTTGCGCCAACCGTAAGTCGCCGACCAGTTGTTGTGCTTGCCGGAACCGTTGACGCCGGCGAACGGTTTTTCGTGCAGGAGACAGACGAGGCCGTTTTTCTCGGCGACGCGGCGCAAAATCTCCATCGTCAACATGTTATGGTCGACGGCGAGATTCAGTTCCTCGTAAGTCGGCGCGAGTTCGAACTGCGCGGGCGCGACTTCGTTGTGGCGGGTTTTCGCGGGAATTCCTAAGCGCCAAAGCTCCTCTTCGACTTCGGCCATAAAGTTTAAGACGCGCGGCTTAATGGCGCCGAAGTAGTGGTCTTCCAGCTGTTGGTGTTTCGCCGGAGCGGAACCGAAGAGCGTTCGCCCGGTTTGCACTAAGTCGGGGCGTTGCAGGTAGAATTGGCGGTCGACAAGGAAATACTCTTGCTCGGCGCCGAGCGTAACCGACGGCAATTGTTCCGGTTCGTCGAAACAGTCCATAAATCGCTTGATCGAAGACTTTAGCGCTTGAATCGAACGAAGGAGCGGAATCTTGCGGTCGAGCGTTTCGCTGGTGTAGGAGCAGAAAATCGACGGAATACAAAGGGTGGCGCCGCGCGGATTGCGTTTGATGAAGGCCGGGCTGGTCGGGTCCCAAGCGGTGTAGCCGCGCGCTTCGAAGGTGCAACGGAGCCCGCCGGACGGGAAGCTGGACGCGTCCGGTTCGCTTTTGACGAGATTTTTGCCGGAAAACGTCATGATCGACTCGCCTTGTTCGTTGAGGTCGAGGAAGGCGTCGTGTTTTTCGGCGGTGCTTCCGGTCATCGGCTGAAACCAGTGCGTAAAGTGCGTGGCTCCGCGGGAGATGGCCCAATCTTTCATCGCGTGGGCGACGTCTCCGGCGACGCTCGGGTCGAGACGGGCGCCGTTTTGAATCGTCGCGAGGAGTTTTTCGGCGGCGCCGCGCGAGAGGTACTTGCGGATGGCGGCGGCGTTGAACACGTCTTTGCCGTAATAGTCGAGCGGGGCGCTCCCGTTGGTCGGCGGAGCGTCGGGAAGGTCGACGCGGCGGGCGAGCGACTCGAGGGCTCGTTTACGATGATTGGCGCTCATGGGCGGCTCCTGAAAAAGAAGGCGACGATAAAGACGGCGCGTCTCGAGACGTTCTCGAGAAAACGTCTTTTTGATTATAGCGCTTCGCGGCGGCGGCGCAAGGGGCGGGGAGGGGACGACCGGTAAAATCGACCGAAAAAAACGATTTTTTCGCCGGCGTCGGTCGGAATCGAGGACGCGTCCGAGCTTTGGGCGGCTGCGCGGCGGTTCGGACTCGTTTCGGCTTGTCGGAGTTTGGGAAAACGTCGGGAGAACGGGGAAGCGGGCCGGTTGATTTTCGGCGAACGACGCGTTATAATGAAACGCGAATCAACGCTCGGCTCGACGACGGCTCGCGGGCGTTCGTCGGTTTTAGCGATCGGCGTCTTCGGCAAAGCAAAGCGAAAGGAATTGGATATGTTAAAATCCGTTTTTATCGAATATCTTGTTAAAAACAAAGAGCGGTCGAACGGCAGCGAGTTTCGATTGACGAAAAACGCGCCGCCGGAAATTCGGAAGGAAATGCGCAAATGGCGCGATAGAAGGATTTTGAGCGACTTGCCCTACATGGTCTCCGACTTTCTTTTGGAAGACCTTAAAGCCGGAAAAGCGAAAAAGACGGCGACGTCTATCGCCGAAGCCGGGAGACGCGGGAAACGACGACGGTCGGCGCGTTGATCGAAGCGTTGAAAAAGTTTAAGCCCGACGTTCGCGTCTGCGTTTACGACTCGCTGGGAACGCTCGTCGATCCGCTCGAACTTGTCGACGTCGGCGGCGGAACGGTCGCGTTGCCGCCTTCGGGCGAGGAGTACGACGACGTTCCGTTTTGAGTCGAGCGAAACGGCGGAACGAGCGCGAAACGCAAAACGCTCGATTCGGCGGCTTCGAGGAGCGTTCGAGTCGAGCGTTTTAACGTCGAGCGCGCTAAGCGACGGTCGAGGACGTTTCGACCGCCGCGTTAAGTCGAGCGACGCGACGAATCATTCGTTTTCGTGCGTCATCTTGCGAAGTTTCGGCGCGAGCGCGAAGACGATCAGGCCGGCGGCCATCGGCGCCAACGCCATCAGGAGGAAGTAGTCGGACATCCCTTTGCCGAAGCAGAACGAAACGGCGCCGCTTTCGCCGGAGCCGAGCCAAGCGGCCAAGTAACCGGAGAGATAACCGGCGATCGCGCTCGAAAGGAACCAAACGCCCATCAACATCGACGCGTAACGAGCCGGAGCCAAGCGCGACACCATCGACAGACCGACCGGCGACAAGCACAACTCGCCCCACGTGCAGAAGACGTAGCAGCAGAGGAGCCAGTAAGCGCCCGCGTTGCCGCCCGTTTGCACCGAGTGCAGCGCGCCGCCGACCATAAAGAAGAACGCGACCGACAGCAAAACGAGACCGATCCCGAATTTCACCGGCGTCGACGGTTCGAGTCCGCGACGGCGCAGGAAACCCCAAAGAATATTGAAAAGCGGCGCGAAAATGACGACGCAGAACGGGTTGACCGACTGATACCAGGTCGTCGGGAAGGTGTAAATCGCCGTTTTCTTGTCGACGTTTTTCGCTTCAAGTCGGAGGCCAAGCGGTCTTAGGAAGACAAAAGC
>JAZQAP010000005.1:0-2519 GCA_045545275.1 Thermoguttaceae bacterium
CGACGCGACGTTGTTCGTCTTCGCCGCGATGTTTGTGGTAAGCGCGGATAATCATAATCCCGGTCGCTTCGCCGTGCGCGCCCGCCGCCGGTTGGAGCGTGAAGGCGTCCATTCCGCCGATTTGCGCCAACATCAGCGACAGTTCGTACATCAATTCGAGCGCGCCCTGCGCCGTGTCGACCGGTTGGTACGGGTGAACGTTCGCGAAACCGGGAAGCCGCGCCGCGTATTCGCCGAGTTTCGGATTGTATTTCATCGTGCAGGAGCCGAGCGGGTACATGCCGTCGTCGACGCCGAACGCTCGTTTCGAAAGCGCGGTAAAGTGGCGCACCGCTTCGACTTCGCTAAGTTCCGGAAGGCCGAGCGGCGTTTCGCGCCAGTGTTCTTCCGGAAGGGTTTCTTGGAGGTCGATTTCCGGCAGGTCTTGGAGCGGGAAACGGAAGTAATTGCTCCCTTTAACGTGTTTTTCGTAAAGAAGTTTCATTCTCTCGCGCTCCTTTCTACTCGGCGTCCGACGCGCTCGCGCCGTCGTTTTCGTCGACCGTCAACCGTTCCCCGGCGCCGCCGAATTGGAAGTCCTTCATGAAGTAGACCAATTCGTCGACCTCTTCGCGCGTCCGCTTTTCGGTGAAGGCGAGGAGGAGCCCGTCTTTCAATTCGTAACCGCCGATAATCCCCCATTCGAGGAGGTAACGGTTCATTTCGCGCGGATTGTCGACCTTAACGGCGAACTCGCGCAAGAACGGCGCGTCGTGCTGGAATTCGAACCCGGCTTTTTTCAGCTCCGAATGCGCGTAACGAGCGATTCGGTGCGACGCGTTCGCCGCTTGTTTCAAGCCCAACGGCCCGACGAACGCCAAGTAAACCAACGCCGTCAACGCGTTCAACGCTTGGTTCGAGCAGATGTTCGAACTCGCCTTTTCGCGGCGAATGTGTTGCTCGCGCGCTTGCAGCGTCAAAACGTAAGCGCGTTTCCCCTCCGAGTCGACCGTTTCGCCAACCAAGCGGCCCGGGATTTTGCGGAGCAGCTTCTTCGAAACCGCCATAAAACCGAGGTGCGGCCCGCCGAAACTCATCGCGTTGCCGAGCGGTTGCCCGTCCCCGACCGCGACGTCGGCGCCCCATTCGCCCGGCGATTTTAGCATCGCCAACGCGATCGGATCGACCGACATGATCGAAAGCGCGCCGACCCCTTTCGTCGCGGCGATCATTTGACCGACGCGCTCCAAGTTCCCGTAAAAGTTCGGGTACTGGATAACGACCGCGGCGACGTTCTTCGCTTCGGCGGTCAAAACGGCTTCGAGCGCGTCCAAGTCGACGATCCCGTTTTTCTCCGGAACGACGCGCGTCTCAAAGAGACCGGACGCGGCGTAAGTCTCGACGATGCGGGCGTAATCGGGGTTCAGCGTCGCCGGAATCAAGACGATTTTGCGCTTCGTCGTTTCCGCCGACATAACGCAAGCCTGCGCGAGCGCGCTCCCGCCGCAGTACATCGACGCGTTGGCGACGTCCATCCCGGTGAGGCGGCAGATCGCCGTTTGATATTCGAAGATCGCCTGCAGAATCCCTTGGCTAATCTCCGGTTGGTACGGCGTGTACGCGGTAACGAACTCCGAACGCCCGACGATCGCGTCGACGGCGGTCGGAATGTAGTGGTCGTAGCAACCGGCGCCGAGGAAGATCGGCGAGTCGTCCGCCGTGTAGTTCGCCAACGCGAGTTCTTCCAACTGCCGCCGCGCCGACATTTCCGTCGCTCCGCGGCTCTCCGGCAACAGACATTGTAAACGAATTTCCTCCGGAACGTCGACGAATAAATCGTCCAACGAGGAGAGCCCCGTCGCGCGCAGCATTTCCTGAACGACGGGGTCGGGATTGGGAGCGTATCGCATCGTTAGCGCAACCTGTCTTATGTTAAAGGGTGAAAAAGCAAATCGACCGACGCGACCGTCGGCGCAACGCGTCGCCGACCGTCCGCCGCAAAAAATACGCGAACGCCGAACGACCGAACGCCGTCCAAACGGAAAAGCGACAAAAATCAAAATGCGCTTGCGCCGACTTCGCCGCGTCTTTGCCGTTTAGTATACCCCATCTTTCGCGTCGCGTCAAGAAGCCCCGACGCTCGCGGAGCCGTTCGAAACGCAAAAAATCCTCCGACGCGTCGGAAAGAGCGTCGAAGGATTTTAGCGCGTTCTTCAAAATCGGCAAAGTCGACCGACTCCGCCGTTTCCCGCGTCAGAGTTCCGGGTTGCGGTCGAGTTGGAAGTCGGCCGTTTTCGTCGATTTGTCGACTTTTTGCGTCAAACCGGACGTCGCCGCCGACAGATATTTCGCGTCGATCGCGGGCGCGGTAACGGGATCGGTAACGGAACCGTCCGGCAGTTCTTCGCTCTCGCGGACGACCGTTTCGACGCCGACGAAGTAAACTTGGTAGTCGCCCGCCGGAATCCCCGCCGCTTCGCCGAAGTTCATTTCATATTTCCCGTCGACGATGTTTCCGCGCCCTTGCGTTTCGCCGGAAA
>JAZQAP010000006.1:0-5044 GCA_045545275.1 Thermoguttaceae bacterium
GTTGACGCCGCGTCGTTTTTATTCGATTCGTCGCCGCTTTCAATCGCCCCTTTTCCACGAAGGAGAAATCGCAATGCAATCCAATACGAACTCGATCGAGCCGCGTCGGACGTCGAATCCGCCGTCCGACTTCGAATGGAAAATCGACGAAGAAACCAACGGCGTCGCGATCGTCCGTTTCCTCGACGCCAACGCGACCGAAGTCGTCGTTCCGCCCGAAATCGACGGTCGCCCCGTTACGAGCGTCGGCCCAAACGCGTTCAAAAATTGCCGACGTTTAACGTCGATCGCGCTTCCGGACGGGCTCAAAACGATTCGCTATCAAGCGTTTGCGTATTGCGAAGCGCTAACGTCGCTCGTTCTCCCGAACGGGCTGAAACGCGTTGGCGACGCGTTTGTAAATTGCGTTTCGCTAACGTCCGTCGCGCTCCCAAACGACGTCGAATACGTCTCCCCGACCGCGTTTTTGGGTTGCGAATCGCTCGAAAAATTTACCCTTGCGCCCGGCCCCTCGCGTTACCGCGTCGTCGACGGCGTCCTCTTTTCCGCCGGAGGAAAAACGCTGTATTCCTTTCCGCGGAATAAAAAAACGACGGAATACGCGATTCCCGACGGCGTTCGAAGCGTCGGTGAAAAGGCGTTTCGCGGCTGTAAAGCGCTAACGTCCGTCGTCTTTCCGCAAAGCCTCCAAACCGTCGGTCTTTGCGCGTTCGCCAATTGCAAAGCGCTAACGTCCGTCGCGCTTCCGACCGAACTTCAAAACTTCGCCCCGAGCGCGTTCGCCGGTTGCGACTCGCTAACGTCTGTCGCGCTTCCCCAGGGATTAAAAACAATCGACGACCGAACGTTCGCCGATTGCAAAGCGCTAACGTCCGTCGCGCTTCCGGTCGAACTTCAAAACTTCGCCCCGAACGCGTTCGCCGGTTGCGACTCGCTAACGGACTTCGTTCTCTCGCCCGACGCGGCGCGTTTCCGCGTCGTCGACGGCGTCCTCTTTAGCGCCGACGGGAAAACGCTCGTCGCGTATCCGGTCGGGAACCCAAGAACGGAATACGTCGTTCCGGACGGAGTCGAAACTATCGGCACAAAAGCGTTTTACGAGTGCAAGAGGTTGCGTTCGGTCGCGCTTCCAAACGGGCTCAAAACGATTGAAAACAACGCGTTTTACGGTTGCGAAGCGCTAACTTCCGTCGCGTTTCCGGACGGGTTGCGCCTCGTCGGCGAATTAGCGTTCGCCGACTGCAAAGCGCTAACTTCCGTCGCGCTTCCCAACGGACTCGAAAAAATCGACGTCGAAGCGTTTCGAGGTTGCGTCAAGTTACAATCGGTCGCGTTCCCGGACGGGCTCAAAACCATCGCCTGGATAGCGTTCCAAGGTTGCGTCGCATTACAAGAGGTCGTACTGCCAAACGGTCTCAAAAGAATCGGCGACGAAGCGTTCGAAGGTTGCGCCGCGTTGAAAACGGCGACGTTTCCCAAGAGAGCGCCGAAAGTCGGCGAAAACGCGTTTTACAACTGCGCGCCCGATTTTTGCGTCGTCTCGCCCGACGGTCGCTCCAAAGTCCAAATTTCCGACCATCGGCGACAACGCTTAACGCCCGACCTGTTACACGCTGAAACGGTCGACGGCGTTCAATTTAGCGCCGACGGCAAAACGCTCTTGGCTTGCCTCGAACCGAAAACGGAATACGTCGTCCCAAGCGGCGTTAAAAAAATCGCTCCGCGCGCCTTTTACGATTGCCCAACGTTAACGTCCGTCGTCCTGCCGCCCAGCGTCGCAAACATCGGCAAATCGGCGTTTTACCGTTGCAAATCGTTAACGTCGATCAATCTCCCGGACGGTCTCCAAACTCTCGGCGACGAAGCGTTTTACGGTTGCGAAGCGCTAACGTCGATCGAACTCCCAAGCGGCCTCAAAAGCGTCGGCCAAGACGCGTTTCACGGCTGTTTGTCGCTAACGTCCGTCGTTCTCCCCAACGGACTGCAAAGCGTTGGCGCGCGGGCGTTTCACCCTTGCCGTTCGCTGAAGTCGGTCGAGTTTCCGGACGGGCTGCAAACGATCGGCGCCCATGCGTTTTGCGGTTGTTCGGCGCTAACGTCGGTCGTTCTTCCGGATAGCGTCGAAACGCTCGGACGCGGCGCGTTCGCCTTTTGCGAAGCGTTGTCGTCGTTCAAGTTCCCGAGCGGTTTGCAAACGATCGGCGAAGCGCTGTTCGAGCATTGCCGCTCGTTGACGTCGGTCGAGTTTCCGAACGGCTTGCAAAAGATCGGTAAAGAAGCGTTTAACGGTTGCCAAGCGTTGACGTCGCTTAAACTTCCGGACGGGCTCGCAACTATCGACAAATACGCGTTTTTCGATTGCGAATCGTTAACGTCGCTCGAACTCCCGGCAAGCGTCGCGACGCTCGGCAACGGCGCCTTTTACGGCTGTTTGTCGCTAAGGTCGATCAAGCTCTCACGCGGTCTCCAAAGTCTCGGTAAACACGCGTTTTACCAATGCGAATCATTGTCGTCGCTCGAACTCCCGGACGGACTCGCGACCGTCGAGGAGGAAACGTTCCAATTTTGCCGTTCGCTAACGTCCGTCGCGCTTCCCCAAGGATTAAAAACGGTCGGCGACCGAGCGTTCGCAGGTTGCGTCGCGCTTCAATCCGTCGCGTTTCCGGACGGCTTGCAAAAGATCGGCAAAGAAACGTTCGTCGACTGTCCGTCGTTAACGTCGGTCGAACTTCCGGACGAACTCGCAAAGATTGGCAAAGAAGCGTTTGGGCGCGTCGAGCAAGACGGCGAGCGACGCGACGTCCCGAACTTTACGCTTCGAAGCGCGCCGGGCTCCGCCGCGGAGAAATACGCTCGGAAAAACAAACTCCGCTTCGAATCGCGTTGACGCCGCGTCGTCGGACGCGTTATCACCCCGCTTGTCGCCGCGTCGAGTTTCGCCGTCGACGCGGCGGGTCGGGCGACATTTGCTCGCTTCGATTTCGGCGCGGGGCGGCGCTTCGTTCGGTTTGCTCGCTCGTTTCCTCGGCGACGACGGCCCGGCGCGTTCTTTTGGGGCGGTCGCTCGTCTTGCCCATTTTTCCCATTCTTTACACTTTGTCCAACTTTTCTATTTTACGCGCCGTTTCCCGCCGGTTTCGCAAAAAATCGCAAAATTTTGCGAAAATCCCGCCGAAAAACTTGATTTTCGGCGTCGTTTCTGGTATCGTTAAAACCGTATCGTCGCGACCCCGGCCCAACCGCGCTTCCAGCGTCGGCAAAGTTTCGCCAAAACGCCCGGTTTATGCGGAAACGTCGGTCGCCCAGTCGGTCGCGGCGCCCGTTATTATTCCTTCGCTCGCTTTGTCGAGCGGAACCCCGTTAATTCGCATTCCACGCCTTATAACGTTCGAACGGCGACGGCAAAATCGCCGCGAACGCGGAGAAAGGAGCCCTTATGAAATCAACGCAACGACGCGTCGGTCGTCGAGACTTTTTGAAAGGTTGCGCGGTCGCCGGAGCCGCGGCGCTCGTTCCGACTTACGTTCCCGGCAAAGTTCTCGGGCTCGACGGCGAAGTCGCCCCGAGCGCTAAAGTCAATATGGGCGCCATCGGAATCGGCTCCCGCGGCAACGAAGACCTCGGCGTCTTCTTGGGACGCAACGACGTTCGCTTCCGCGCGATCTGCGACGTCCGCAAATCGCGCCGCGAATACGTTAAAGACCGCGCCGACAAAACTTACAACGATACCGATTGCGCGATGTACAAGGATATGGAAGACCTCCTTATCCGCGACGATATCGACGCCGTCTTGATCGCGACCGGCGACCGTTGGCACACGATGGCCTCCATCACCGCCGCGAAGTTCGGAAAAGACGTCTACTGCGAAAAACCGCTCTCCCTCACCATTCAAGAAAGCCGCGCCCTCGCCGACGCGGTGAAGCGTTACGGGATCGTCTACCAAGCCGGGACGCAACGCCGCAACATCGGCAACTTTATGCTCGCCGCCGAAATCGTCAAGAGCGGCAAACTCGGCAAACTCACCGAAGTTCACGCGAACACCCTTTGGCCGGCGACGCATCACGATTGGTTCCCGGCGGAACCGGAACCGGCGGTCGACGAAGTCGACTGGGATCGCTGGCTCGGCCCCTGCCCTTGGCGCCCGTACAACAGCCGTTACGTCGCGGGCGATTGGCGCAGCCACTTCGACTTCCACGGCGGCGGGATTCTCGAATGGGGTTCGCACACCGTCGACCTTTGCCAATGGGCCGCGCAAAAAGACGACACCGCGCCGACCCGTTACGAACCGCAATTCAACGACGACGGCTCCATCGCCGGGCACGTTTGGGCCTACTACGCCGACGGCGTTAAGCTCGTGATGCGCTCCGACGGTTGGCTCGGGCTCGGCACCTGCTCCGCTCGCTACGTCGGCGAAGAAGGCTGGATCGAAACCGGCGACAGCGGACGGATGGCCGTTTCGTCCGACGCGCTCCGAAGCGAACTCAAATATTTTGGGATGCCCGGCACCAACCCGTCGACGCACATCGCCGAGTTTGTCGACTGCGTTAAAACGCGTCGCAACCCGGCCGCCAACGCCGCCGTCGCCGCGCAATCGCACATCGCGTCGCACTGCGCGTACATCGCTTGGCAGCTCAAGCGCCCGATCGAGTTCGACCCGGTCAAGGAAGAGTTCAACGACGAAGAAGCGAACCGCATGCGCACTCGCGCGATGCGCGCCCCGTACACGCTCTAAGGCGCCGCGTTTCGTCGATTTTGTCGATTTTTTCCCCTTATATATTAATAACGAAAAAAAGCCCAAAACGCGAAAGCCGAAAAGCCGCCGTCCGCTCCGCTCGCGCCGCGTCGCCGCCGGTTCTCGAAACCGTTTAGCCGCCGACGTTTGCGCTAGTGTTGCGTTCGTTCGCCCGCTTTTCCTTTCGCCGTTGGAGAAAGACATATGAAAAAATACGCGTTCTCTTTCCTGTCGAGCGCGCTGTTGGCCGCCGTCGTCGCGTCCCCGTCGTTCGCGCAAGACGTCGCGACGCTCCAAACGACCTCCGACGAA
>JAZQAP010000007.1:0-11242 GCA_045545275.1 Thermoguttaceae bacterium
CGGCCAAAGGCAAACGGTCGGCGACGCGGCTTCGTAAAACGCCTTCGTAACGCCCTGCTGCCCGTGATGCGCCATTTGGACGAAATCGCAGTCGATTTTTTCCTTCGGAACCGTTTTCAAGACGCGGTCGCCCCCTTCGACGCCGAGGTCGCCGAGCATCAGCATCGATTTCCCGGCGACGTCCAAGCGGAAAACGATCGTCGAATTGTTGATCGCGTTCATCGTCAACGACGTATCGAAGTCGTTGAGCGTTTCGATCGTCAGCGCGTCGCCGAATTTTAGGACGTCGCCCGGTTTCGGCGTCATCGTTTCGCCCTTGAAACGTTTATGCGCGGCGAAAAATCGCGCCGTTTCCCCTTTGCAATACGCTTCGTATTTGTCGAGCCAACTCTGTTCCGGGAAGTTGAAATAGAGCTTCTTAATATCGAGCGCGTCCGGGTTCGTCTCCATAATGCGGCAGAACGCGCCGAAGTGGTCGGAGTGAATATGCGACATAATCCAAGCGTCGACTTTTCCGCCGCAATGCTTTTTGAGAAGCGCGGTTAAGTAATCCGCGTCGCCGAACGTTCCGCCGTCGAAAACGACCGTTTCGCCGGTCGCGGTTCGGAAGACGTACCCCATCATCTGCGACCCGGTTTGACGCGGCGTTTGCCACATCGTTACTTTCGGCGCGTTCGGATCGGCGGCGAACGAAACCTCGATCGCGTTATCCTCGGCGGAGTACGCCCATTTCGGCGAAACCAACCCCGATTTAAACGCCAACGGAGCGGCAAGCCCCAACGCCAAAAAAGTTCTTCTGTCCATTTTCGTTTCTCCCGACGGTCAAACGACCGAAAAATAAAAAAAGGCTCGACCGACGTTGCGAAAACGCCGAAACAACGCCGCCCGACGCCGCGAACGTCAAAAAACGACGCGGGGCCGGACGCTCTCGACGCCGCGTTTACCCGTTATTTTCCCCGTCGACGCGCAAATTTCAAGCGAAATCCGCTAAAAAACGCCGAATTCAGCCGAAAAAGCGGAAATTTTTCCCGCGAAACGCGGCTTTCGTTCTCAACGTTACCCTCTAACGAAGCGCCGACTTTCACAAAAACGCCGTCGAAAGTCGGATCGAGCGCCAAAATCCGTTTGCGCAAATCGGGATGCGTTTGGAAAAAACGCGCGTAAGCGCCGGTAAAAACGGAACCGAAAAACAGATGCGCCGTTTCAAAGGAAGCCGGCGCGGAAAGGGTCGAGCCTTTTTCTAATCCGCCGATTTTTTTTAAAGCGTTCGCCAGTCCGAGCGGATTCCGCGTCGCCCGCGCCGCCGTCGCGTCCGCTAAAAACTCCCGTTGACGCAAAATCGCCGCGCGAATCCCTCCGGCGACCAAACCGCCGACCGCCCCCATCAATATTAACGTAACCGTCAAGCTTAAGCCATGCCCCGAATCTTTTCCGAAATCCCAAATCGCAAGCCCAACGACGATAAATATTTGAAGCCCAAACAAAACGCCGATCAGCCGCATATTGATTTTAGCGTCGCCGTTAACCAAGTGCGCGAACTCGTGCGCGACGACGCCTTGCAACTCGTCGCGGGTTAAGAGTCGAATCGCGCCCGCCGTCGCCGCGACCGCCGAATTTCCGACGTCGCCGCCGAGCGCGCAAGCGTTGATTCCGTCTTCGTCGCGTAAAACGTAAACCGCCGGAACCGGAACGCCGAACGCAAGCGCCGTCTCCTCGACGACGTTGTAAAAACGCTTTTCGCTCCAATCGGTCGCCGAACTGTCGATTCGCGTTCCGCCGAGTTTCTCCGCGACGCCGCAAGCGCCTTGCCGTTTCAATTTGAAAATCTTATACGCGGTTCCGCAACAAATCCAGACGGCGACGAAAATCGTCGTATAAAAAATCGCGTCGGGATTCGAACGATACTCGCAAAAAAGCTCGAACGCGTCTATTATCGCCGCCCAATCGGGCTTGTCGGTCGTCGTAAAGAACGACGCCGCCCACTTTATCCCGATATTAAGAAATACGCCGACAATCGCCATTAATATTACGCAAGCAAGCCAAACCGGCCAAACCGAAACGCCGACCGCCGCGACGCCGAGAACAAAAAGAAACGATAAAAGGCAAGTTCGTTTCCGCGCGCTCTCTTGACGCTTTTGAAAGTTTATCGCGTTCGTCCGATTAAAATCCTTTTCCATCTCGCGCCCCTATCCCACGTTAAGCAAACGACAAGTTCAATTCTCGAAATCGGAAAAACGCCGCCGAGAACCGCGTCCCGACGGCGTTGCGCCCTCGCGTTTTCCGTTTCGTTTCCCCAAAGCGAACAAGCGACCAAACGCGTTAACGTCAAACGACGATTGACGTTAGAACGTCATCTTGATCAAACCGTCCTTCGAAACGTAATGCTTGTCGATTCCGAGTTCCTCCATCCAAGCGCGCGTTTCGAGCGTCTTCCAAGGGCCGGTGTTTTTGCCCTTGCCTCCGGCGTTGTTGTCCCAAAGCCAGTCCGGCGTCGGCCAAAGGCAAACGGTCGGCGACGCGACTTCGTAAAACGCCTTCGTAACGCCCTGCTGACCGTGGTGCGCCATCTGGACGAAATCGGCGTCGATTTTCTCCTTCGGAACATTTTTCAGAACGCGGTCGCCCCCCTCGGCGCCGGGGTCGCCGAGCATCAAGAGCGACTTCCCGGCGACGTCCAAGCGGAAAATAATCGTCGAGTTGTTGATCGCGTTCCTCGTCAGCGACTCGTCGAAGTCGTTCAGCGTTTCGATCGACAGCGCGTCGCCGAACTTTTGAACGTCGCCCGGCTTCGGCGCGACGATTTCGCCCTTAAAATTCTTCTCGACCGCCGCGAAGAACGGGTCGCGCCACTTCCGACCGCCCGCTTCGTACTTATCGAGCCATTCGCGGTTCGGGAAGTTGAAGTAGAGCTTCTTGATTTCGAGCGCGTCCGGCGTTTTCGCCAAAATTTCGCCGAGCGCGCCGAAGTGGTCGCCGTGCGCGTGCGTCAGGTACCAAGCGTCGACTTTTCCGCCGCAATGTTTTTTCAGGAGTTCGGCCAAATACTTGCCGTCGCCCGGCATGCCGCCGTCGAAAACGACCGTTTCGCCGGTCGCGGTTCGGAAAATATACCCCATCATCTGCGACCCGGTTTGACGCGGCGTTTGCCAAAGCGTTACTTTCGGCGCGCTCGGGTCGGCGGCGAACGAAACTTCGATCGCGTTATCCTCGGCGGAAAACGCCCATTTCGGCGAAACCAAGCCCGATTTAAACGCCAACGGAGCGGCCAGCCCCAACGCCAAAAAAGTTCTTCTATCCATTTCCGTTCCTCCCGCGGGCCCGACGCCCTCCATTCTCAAAAAACGATAAAAACTCGACGCGTTTCAACGCCAAAAAAACGACGCGGCGCCGAACGCTCTCGACGCCGCGTCTCACCGTTATTTTCCATATCGGCGCGCAAATTTCAAGCGAAATCCGTTAAACGCGCCGAAAAAAGCGGAAAAATTTCCCGTCTCCGCTCGCTCAACGCGCCCAACGCCCCCAAACCGGCGACGGAACGCCGAGCGCCGACGTGATCGCTTCGAGCAGTTCCCCCTCGCGCTCGACGACGACGCCGTCCGCCGCGACGCAACGATAAAACGCCGTCAACAATTTTTGCTTCAAAACCGGCGTCGCTTGCGACAAATCGTTGAGCGCTCGACTGAACGCGCCGAGCGTTCGCGCTTCGGGCGGCGTCGGCTCAAGCGCCAAATAAAAATACGACGCGCCCTCGTCGAACGCCTTGCGCGCCGCCGCTTGGTCGCCGGAAGCGCCTTCGCTCGCCAAGAGCGAAAGAACCGTTCGGAACGGCTCGACGACGTCGTCGAAACGCGAAAAACGGATTTTCGTCCCTCTCGACAATCGGAAATAAACGTCCAACTCGCGAACGACCGACGCTTGAAGCGCGTATTCGAAGAGGTCGAGCGTTCCGTCCGCCGCGCAAAGCGCCAAAATCGTTTCGCGCAACTTCCGATATTGAGCGATATTCGCCGTTTTCAACGCCGGAAGGGTCAACCGAGCGACCGTCGAGCGCGTCGCGAACGACGCTCCGGAAAGCGCGCTCAACGCGGCGGCGATTTTCGCGTCGAGCGCCGTCCCTTCCGCCTTGCGAATCGCTTCGAGTTGACGTTTTCGAACCGCTTCGTTCGCGTCGGTCAAGAGCGCGTAAAGAACCGCCCGCGCGCCGTCGAACTCGGCGAGGAGCGGCTCGATTTCCGGCGGCGTTTCTCCGAGCAACGCTTCGGCGACGTCGAGTTTTCTCGCCGCTTGCGTCGCGATCGAATCGATCAGCGCCGCCGCGAACGTCGCCCCCGTCGCAAAACGCTCCGCCGACGACGACGCGCCGTTCGCTCCCGCGCCCCCGTTCGCTCCCGCGCGAACGCTCGCCGGCGTCCCGTCGTAAAGAGCGACGCCGAACCGCCCGTCGTCGCTAGCGCCGCCGACGCGTTCGAAACGCCCGTCGAACGTCGGTTCGAGTCGGCGAATCCGCTCGGTCAAATCCGGGTGCGTTCGGAAAAGCGACTCCATAAAGCCGCCGGAAAAAACGGAGCCGAAGAAGAGGTGCGCCATCTCCGCCGAACGCGCCGCGTTCACCCGCGAACCTCCGGCCAAGCCGCCGATTTTTTTGAGCGCGCCGGCCAGCCCCGCCGGATTCCGCGTAAACTGCGCCGCCGACGCGTCCGCCAAAAATTCCCGCTGACGCGAAATCGCCGCTCGGATAACGTTGCTAAAGAAAACGCCGATCGAGCCGATAACGACCAAACCGAACGCGAACATCCAAATCGCGAACACCGCTCCGCCCGCGCCCTTGCGGTCGTCCGACGAGCCGCCGAACGACAGATACAACGTCGAACGGAAAATCCCGACGCCGAGCAACGTCAACATTTGCAAGCCGAACAAAACGCCGATCAGCCGCATATTCATTTTAACGTCGCCGTTGAGGAGGTGCCCGAACTCGTGCGCGACGACGCCCTGCAACTCGTCGCGACTCAACGTCCGAAGCGCGCCGTCCGTTACCGCGACCGCCGACGATTCCGGGTCGCCGCCGATCGCGCAAGCGTTGATCGCCTTTTCCTCCCGCAGAACGTAAACGTTCGGAACCGGAACGCCGGACGCGATCGCCATTTCCTCGACGACGTTGTAAAGGCGACGCTCCGCTCCGTCGGTCGCCGCCCGAGTAATCCGCGTTCCGCCGAGCGCTTCCGCGACGCCGTCCGCGCCCATCGACTTCAGTTCGCCGACCTTAAAGATCGAGCCGCCGCCGATCAACAAAAAAACGACGACCGCGACGCCCGCGACGAGCGACGGTTCCGCCAAATAACGAACGAAAAGCTCCGACGTCGACGCGCCGGTCGACGCCGTTTCGGTTCCGAGCGCCGCGAACCAAGCGACCAACGCGAGAACCGCCGCAAAGGTTAAAAAAAGAGCGCAACAAAAGAGAAAGACCAACAGTTTCGTTCGTCCGCGCGCTTGTTCTTGCCGTTCAAAAAAATTCATCGTCGTTCCCGTTTCGTTCGCTTATTTAAAAAACGCCGCCGTTCGCGTCGGAACGCCGTTTTCGCCCTTATATTAATATAAGGACAAAATCGCGTTCCGTCGCCGACGGCGTTTCCGCTTTCGTCCGCTTTCGCCTTCTTTCCGCTCGTTCGTTAGAACGAAACTTTCGGCGCTTCCTTCTCCGCTTCGTTCGTTATCTCGAAGAGCGACGCTTCGCCGAAGTTGAACATTCCGGCGATAATATTCGTCGGGAACGTTTCGCGCTTGGTGTTGTAAAGCGTCGTCGCGTCGTTGAAACTTTGACGCGCGAACCCGATTTTGTTCTCGGTCGACGTCAGCTCTTCTTGGAGCGCGAGAACGTTTTGGTTCGCCTTCAAATCCGGATACGCTTCGCAAACGACCGCCAACCGGCCGAGCGCGCCGGAAAGTTCGCCTTCCGCTCCGGCCAAGCGACGCATCGCGCTCGGGTCGCCCGGTTGCGCCGCCGCGTTTTGGTTCGCCCCCATCGCGGCGCCGCGGGCGGCGATCACCGCTTCGAGCGTTTGCGCTTCGTGTTTCAGGTACCCTTTGACGGACTCGACCAAATTCGGAATCAGGTCGTAACGCCGCTTCAACTGAACGTCGATCTGCGCGAACGCGTTTTTATATCGGTTGCGCGCCGTTACCAAGCCGTTGTACGCGCCGACCGCCCAAAAGACAAAAATCGCCGCGACCGCCGCGAAGACGATTCCGATAAGCGCGCCGGTTCCGATCGCAAACAAACTCAAACTCATTTCCGTTTTCCTTTTTTCGATAGTTTTATCGTCTCGCCTTTTAACGCCCGCCAAACGGACGCGGCGCCCCTCGACCGCTCGCCGCAAAACGTTGCGACCGCGACGGCGAACTTTCGCCTCTTTCCTTTTATTTTAGGCGAAAAAAAGCGCCCGGTCAAGCAAAAATCCCGGTTTTCACTCGGAATTAAAGACGATTTCCGCAACGCTATTTCCTCTTTTTGCCGAGTTTACCCCGTTTTTCTCGTTTTTCTCAAGCGCGCCGTCTTCTTTTTTTCTCCGGCTCGCGCAGATCGCCCTATCTTCAAAAACCTTTTACTCCGGCGCCGCCTTTCTATTTCACGTCGACCGTTCTCTTTGCGCACTCCCGTCAAACAACGCGATTTTTTTATCTTAAGTCTATTTTGCCTTAAAACGAACGTTCGACGTTTACCCATCCAACCTATTTTTCTTTAAATCGACGTTATCTAAAAGCCTCCCATTCCGCCTATCCTACCCATTTCACTTATCCGTCTAAATCGCGACGTCTTTTAGCTTCAATATTTTCGACAAAATCTACCTTTTTTACCAATTAAGCTGGATAAAATAGATAACTTGTTCGATTCATTGTTCTAATAACCCTCCCGCTTCTTACCGCGTTCGCCCCGTCGGCCCGCCTTGCCCCGCGCCCATCCAACATGAACTGTTTCGACCGTTTTTCCCGTCAATTTTCTTCGCGCCCCGAATTATCCTTTCGAGGCGACGGTTCGTCCGCTCCGACGCCCGACGCGCGCCCCTCGTTCTCCTGTCGCGCGTCCTCCGCTTCGTTCGGCTCGCCTCGCTCCGTCTACCGCTTATCCCGCGACGCAACCCAAGGCGAATCTTGCGTTTCCGTCGCCGACGACGCTCTTCCCGCGCCCGTCGAATCGTCGGCGTTCCTCCCCGTTTCCTTCCGTTCGAGCGAACGCGCCGACTTTCCGCCGTCTCCGGCGCTCGGCCTCGCCGGTTTGACGCTTCCGCAAATCGAACGAGCGGCTTTTCTCGAAACGCTCGTCGCTTGCAACGGTTGCCGTCGACTCGCCGCGCGCAAACTCGGCGTTAGCGAAAAAACGATGTACAACAAAATTAAGCAGTACAAACTCGGCGCGGAACTCGAACGTCTCAAAGCCGACCTCTTCCGCGAATCGGCGTTTTAACGCGCGACGACGAAACGCTTGTTTCGCCCCGCCAACCGTTCAAACCGACGACGAAACGCTTGTTTCGCCCCTTCGAGCGTCGTCCGTCGACGCCCCCGTTGACAAATTTTTAGCGTCGACGATAATAGAGTCGACGTTCGTTCGCGCTCTTCCGAGCGTTCCGCTCCCCCGCCGGTCGATCCGATTTCGACCGCGCCGCCGACGCCGACCGCGTCTTGTTTTCGGGTTCGGAACGACGAACGTCGGCTTTTTGAGGACGCGGGCGGCGGGTCGCAAGACTCGCGCAACAGGGAATCCGGCGCCAATCCGGAACGGTCCTCGCCGCTGTGTTCGGAGAAAACGCGCTTCGACGAAACGGTCGAACGCGCCGCGTTTTCAACTTTTTTCCCTTCGCGAACGCTTTTTTTTCGAAAAATTTTTCACCGCTTTTTTCGCAAGCGTTCGCGTCGCCGTCATTGACGCGCTTCGGCAAGTCGGACGACGTTTGAAATTTTGGTCGACCGCCGTCGTTCCTTTCGCTTAAACGACAACGCGGCGACGACGTTTTCCGCAACGTTTTTTAGTTTGCGCCGTCGTTTCTTAAAATTCAAACGTTCCGTCGTCCGCCGTCGACTCTCCGCGTCGAGAAGACCGGAAAAAAGGATTCCGTTAGTCAGAAGACCTTCCCGCGTCTTTGAGGTTTTCTCGGAGAATCTCAAAATCGAACGTTAGCCGCGATGGACGGCGCGTCGGTCGGGTCGAACCCCCAAATCTCAAGAGTCGCTCCGTTTTTTCTTTCCCCGACTCCGACGCAACCTCGGTATTTAGCGTTCAAATCCCAAAATTGCGCTAAATAAAAGTCGCGTTATTATCGTCGAACGTTCGCGCTCCGTTTTTAACGAACCGTCGTTCGCCGCGCCGTCGTTCCGTCGCGGTCGGAAAAACAACGGGAGATCTCTCCAATGCGTTTCTTTTTTTCTCAAGCGAACCGTTTCGCTTCCGCTCGTTCCGCGTCGCGCATCCAAAAATCGCGACGTTTTTCCAACATTTCAAACGCTCCTAAAAAACCGGCGCTTCCCGCTCGTTTCGCCGGTTTTACGTTGGTCGAGTTACTCGTCGTCATCGCGATTATCGGAATCCTGATCGGGCTCCTCCTTCCGGCGGTTCAAGCGGCGCGGGAAGCGGCTCGGCGCATGTCCTGTTCGAGCAACATGCGCCAACTCGGGATCGCCGCGCTGAATTACGCCGATACGATCGGTTCCTTCCCGCCGGGCAAACTTTCCGACCCGCAAGCCGACGGAACGAACGACGGCAACTATTTCGGTTGGGGCGCCCTCCTCCTCCCCTTCTGCGAACAACAAAACGTCCAAAATTTGGTCGACTTTAAGGAAAAAGTTTACTCCGAAAAGAACCAAGAAGCCGGGCAAACGCGCCTTCCGCTTTTCCTTTGCCCGTCGGACGGCGACGTCGAAGTCCGTTCGATCGACTATTACAACCCGGACAAAGGTTGGGCGCTCGAACAACTGACGCTCGCGCCGTCGCATTACGCCGGAATTATTACCGAAAAAATCAGCGAATACGGCGCCGCGACGACCGACGGCTGGACGCTTGCGCACGACGAACTCGGCGTTTTGCTCGAATCGCGTTCGGTTCGTCTCGCCGAAATCGCCGACGGAACGTCGAACACGCTCCTCGTCGCGGAAGCGTCGTCTTACGAAACCGGAACGCCTAAAACTTACGACAACGGGAGTTGGATCGTCGGAACGAACATCTTCCGCAAGACGAAAGCGCCGATCAATTACCGTCCGAAGTGCGATCATTTTGAAAGCGGCCAATTCGATTGGAGCTGCTCCGAATGTTCCGCCTACCAATATGAAGCGCGGAGTCGGCACCCGAGCGGAATCAACGCGCTTTTTTGCGACGGTTCCTGCCGCTTCGTTTCGGAAACGGTCGACCTAGAAGCGTTCGCGGCGGCGATCACCCGCAATCGCGGCGAAACCGAATCGCTCTAATCGTCCCATCATTTTAACAATTTTTATTTAACGACTTAGCGCCGTCTCGCCGTCCGCCGTTTCGAACGTCCGGCAAGCCGAGCGTTTTTCTCGCGTCCCAAACGCTAGCCGCTTTTACTAGCGTTTGGGACGCCGTTCTCAACGCTAACGGTTCGTCGGCTCTTGTTTTTCCTTTTTTTTTGTTTCTTTTCCTCTCGCTTTTCTTCCGTTTCACCGTTTCCAAAAACTTTTTCGAAAAAAAATTTTTTTGCGCCGAAACCTTTCTCGACGTTCCGGGTTTAAGACTTGTCGAAGGTAAGAGCGGCCGCTCGCTTTGACCTAAGTTTTCGCGCTTGCGAAACCGTCCGGTTCGCCGAACGAGTTCGAAACCGACGCAAACAACGTTTCGACTCGCCGCCGAAAACCGGTTTCGCTCCCGACGCTTCGTCGACGACCGAAACGACGAGCAAAAGTCGAAGCGCGTTCCAAACGCGAACCGTCGACGCGCCCTTTATCGAACGCGCTCGACGGCGGCCCTCTTTAAAACGCAACGTATTTAGGAGACGACAAAATGAAAAAGACGATTCTTTTCGCCGCCTTGTTGGCTTCGACCGCGACCTTCGCTATCGCTCAAGACGGCGGCCCCGCCCCGCGCGGCCCGCGTCCCGAGCGCAAAATCGAACTTTCGAAACTCCCCGAGCAAATGCCGCAAGCGCGTAAAGACGCTCTTAAAGCCGCCGACAAAGACGGAAACGGTTTCGTCGAAAGCGACGAGCTAAAAGAACTCGTTCCGCCGCGCGAAAACGGTCGACGTTTCGGCGCCCCGCAAGGCCCGGGTTTCGGCGCTCCCGGTTTCGGCCCCGCCCCGACGTTCGGCGCTCCCGGTTTCGGCGCCCCGCAAGGCCCGCGCTTCGGCGTCCCGATGTTCGGCGACGCGTTTAAAGACGGCAAAATCGAAATCGCCAAGCTCCCGGAACGCATTCCGCAAGAGCAAAAAGACAAAATGAAAGCCGCCGATAAAGACGGCGACGGTTTCTTGACCGCCGAAGAAATGAAAGCGCTCGCGCCGAAGTTCGAAAGACCGGCCTTCCTTGCCGAAGGCGGCAAAATCGACGTCGCGAAATTGACCGAAGCGCTCAAAGCGGCGGACAAAAACAACGACGGTTTCATCGATCAAGACGAACGGAAAGACGCGGTCGACGCGGCGCAAAAGAAATTCGGCCCGATGTTCTTGACTCGTTTGACGCAAGGCTCGGCGCCGTTCGCTCCGCAATGGGGCGCGCCGCAACCTTGGGGCGCTTGGCCGCAAGCCGACTGGAATCGCGGCCCCCGTCGAGAAGGCGATTGGCCCAAAGCCGATTGGCAACGCGGCCCCCGTCGAGAAGGCGACCGTCCGCAAGCCGAGCGCGGCCAACGTCGAAACGGCGATCGTCCGCAAGCCGAGCGCGGCCAACGTCGTCGCGGCGACCGTCCGCAGGGCGACCAACCGAAGCCGGAAGCCCCGAAAGCCGAATGATCGCTTTCGCCTCTATTCAACATTAACGTTCGACGCGCCGCAAGCGTCGACGCCCGACCAAGTTTCGGCGACGATATAACGGGTTGACTCGCCGAAACAAGGAGCGTTCGCCGGTAGTTTTTACTCCGGCGAACGTTTTTTCTTTCTTGCCCTTTCCGCTCGCGACGCTCGCCGTTTCGACGCGGCCTCGTCCCGCTCTCTTCCGTTTCGACGCGGTCTCAACGGTCGACGCGGATTGGCGGAATCCGAACCTTTCGCTCGCGGCGCTCGACGCTTCGACGAGGCCTCGTCCCGCTC
>JAZQAP010000008.1:0-3097 GCA_045545275.1 Thermoguttaceae bacterium
CGGCGCGTTTGACGACGTCGAGTCGTTTCGCGAGCGACTCGACGCTTCCGTCGCTTCCGACGCGGACGGCGTCTTCGAGACGGTTCGCCCAATCGGGATTGACGTCGAGTAGCGCGCAAATTTCCGGCGTCGCGCCCTCGACGAGAGCGCGTTCGAGCGTTTCGAGCGGAATTTTTCGCCCGAGCGGCGCTTGACGGTAGCCGGCGCCGGTCGGAACGCGACGTTCGATCGCGTCGACGAGGGCGCGACGCAACCGCTTGTCGGCGATAGCGTTAGCGTCGAGGTCGAACTGAAGCAAACTCATCGAGCAATTAATATCGACGCCGACCGGGCCCGGGTAAACGTGCGTCGGCGAAACCATAACGCAACCGATCGGAGCGCCGTAACCGACGTGCGCGTCGGGGTTTAGGACGACGTCGACGACGCCCGGCGCTCGGCGCGCGTTAATCGCTTGCCGCAAGGTCTCTTCTCCGAACGACTTGCGAATCGAGTCGACGCCGAAAACGCGAACCGGCGAACGCCCGTCGACGTAAAGAAGCCCGGTCGCGGGGCCGGTCGGAACGACCGAAAGGGACGCGGCGTCGCTCTTGGGGGCGGCGGGGGAAACGGGCGATTTTTTCATTGGCGCGGCTCCGAAGCGAAAAAAAGGAAGGACGAATCGAAACGCTAAACGTCGTTGTTTTCGGCGGTCGCGTCGTCGTCGACGGGCGTTAAACGCAAACGAACGCCGGTTTCGTCGAGCGTCGGCGCGGCGTTTCGCGGGTCGTAATAAACGTAATCGGATAAAGAAGTTAACGAACGCCGCAACCCGGAAAAACGAATCGCGTCTTCGAACGTGTCGCCGTTGGCCGCGACGAGCGAACCGGCGATCGACCCGAAACGGAAACGAACGTTTTGATCGTCGACTTCGAAGGCGAATTTCGGCGGTTGCGACGGCGTTTTCGGCGCGCGATTGGAAACGTCGAATCGACGAGCGTAAGCGATGTTTCGGCGTTCGGTTGCGTCGAGCGTCGGCGCGACGGAATCGGCGTTTTGCGGCGCGACGTCGACGGTTTGCGGTTCGGCGTAATTCGCGTCGAAGGGACGGAAATCGGCGTCCCAAGCGAAATCGACGCGGAAGGGACGTTCGTTCGGCGACGCGACGTCGTTGTTTTCGTTTTCGGAGGATTCGTTTGCGCTAAGCGAAAGTTTTTCTTGGGGTTGCGGCGCCTCATTGTTTGTTGCGCCGCAAGACGTCGCGGAAAAATCGATAAGCAAATCGCGACAGCGCGCTTCCAAGTAGGCTTCCAAAACGCGCCAAGAAAAGAAAATTTCGCGACGAGAAACGCTGACGTAAGCGTCTTGCGCGTCGAAAGTTCGCGTCGGTGAAAAAGTCGTTTCGCGCGGTTCGAAATAAACGCGAAGAAAGCGCGGCGACTCGGCGTCGTTAGCCGTCGAGGAGACGTCGGTTTCCGAAGCGCGCGGCTCCGAAAAGAACGGATGCGTCGGCCCGTAGTCGCTCCAAGTCCAGTAAGCGCCGGAGTTGGGAAGGCGGATTTTCTCGACGTCGACGCCGAGAGCGAGGGACGCGATTAGCGGCAAGGCGTCGCGTTCCGGGCTGAGTTCCAATTCTTCCAAGCGACCGTCGCCGACGTAAAGGAGCGTTAACGGCTCGCGACCGCTCGCGCTTTCTCGTTGTTCGGAAAACGAGAAAGGACGGAGGTTTAAGTGCGACATGTACTCGGGAAGAATTAACGTTTTCGCGTATTTTTCGACGTCCGATTCGTCGAGACGCGCCCAAAAATCGATCATTTAAATTCTTTTCCAAGTCGTCGATCGACGACGGTTAACGATAAAAATAATAACGGCGCTTCGTCGACGCGGCGTCAACGGAGCGCGAGAAAGGCCGCGAACGCCGCGATTAAAACGATAGCGACGAACGCTTTGCGAAGCGCCGCGCGGCGTCGGGAGGCGCCGCCGTCGAGCGCGGGAAGGACTTCGGCGAACGCTTGTCGAACGGCGGGAAGGTTTTCCTTGGCGATTCGGACGTCCTCGTGCGTCGCTTTGTTGCGGATTGTCGCAATAAAACGAATCTTCTTTTGAATTTTTTCCGGAACGCGGTCGGCGACCGACGACAATTTTTCGTGCAGTCCGCGTCCTTGCGCCCCAAAACGTTGTTCTAAAAGGCGTTCCGTTTGTTGAGAAATAGCGATTAGTCGAGTGAACGGGTCGGCCATCGTGCGGGGCTTTCGTCGGTTAACGTTGCTAAGCGGCGGGAAAAACGAGGTTGCGTTTGGGAAGCGCGCTAATTTTCGCTAAGGAAGGGGTTAAAGTAAGGGGTTAAAGTCGCGGAACGTCGATCGAACGAAGGAGCGCCGTTAAGACGTCGTCGACGCGGCGGCCTTCGATTTCCGCTTCCGGCGATAAAACGACGCGGTGTCGCAACGTCGGCAGAACCAAGCGGGCGACGTCGTCCGGGGTCGCGTAACCTCGACCTTCGAACGCGGCGAGGACGCGGGCGCCTTGGACGAGCGCGAGGCCGGCGCGGGGCGACGCTCCGAACGCGAGGCGCGGAAAATCGCGGGTCGCGCGGACGATTTTAACGACGTAATCGAAGAGTTGCGGCGCGACGTAAACGTCGTTGGTAAGCGACGTTAGCTCTAAAATCTCTTCGGCGGCGAGAACCGGGCGAATCGCGTCGAGTTTCGCCGATAACGCGACGTTTTTACCGTGTTCGACTAAAATTTGGGTTTCTTCTTCGGCGCTCGGGTAATCGGCGACGAGTTTGAACATGAAGCGGTCGAGCTGCGCTTCCGGGAGGCGGTACGTGCCTTCGGACTCGATCGGGTTCTGCGTCGCGATCGTAAAGAACGGACGCGGAAGGGGATACGTTTGACCGTCGACCGTCGCGGCGCCTTCTTGCGTCGCTTCGAGGAGCGCGGCGTGCGTCTTGGCGGGGGAGCGATTAATTTCGTCGGCGAGAAGGACTTGCGTAAAAATCGGGCCGGGGCGGAAGGTAAATTCCTGTTCTTTCGCGTTGAAAACGAGCGCGCCGACGACGTCGGACGGCGTCAAGTCCGGCGTGAACTGAACGCGGCCGAAGCGGCAGCCGAGCGCG
>JAZQAP010000009.1:0-12403 GCA_045545275.1 Thermoguttaceae bacterium
GAACTGGAGACGCTCCGCCAAGCGACCGATTTCGTCGACTCGCCGATCAAGCTAGCCGTCGAAAAAATCGCCAAAGAACTCGCCCGCCGCGACGCCGACGCCAACGTTTCTCGAACGCCTTAAACCGTCTCGCCTTGTCGCGACGTTTGGAAGCGCGCCAAGTTGCGACGCCGCGTCAATTTTGCTCGGCGTCGGACGCGATCGAAACGTTGTCGGCCCAAGTTTCGCACTGCGCCAAGACGGCGTCGAGCGCGTCGGCGGCCTCTTCCGGAGGATACTTAAACCGTTTCAGCAAACGCTTTACCATTCGGCGCATATCGGCCCGCGCGCTTTTCTTGCGTCGCCAGTCGATCGTTAAGTTGCGTCGCAGTTCCTCGGTCAACGCTTTCGTCAGCGCGACGAGTTGTTCGTTCTCGTAAAAATCTTGAACCGCTTTCGGCTGCGCGAGCGCGTCGTAAAACGCTTTTTCTTCGGGAGTTAGCCCCATTTCTTCGCCGCGGGCCGCCGCGTCGACAATTTCCTTCGCGAGACTCAACAACTCGGCGATCGTCTCTTCGTTGGTAAGGAGGCCGTCGAAGTAACGCCGCGTCGCGTCGGAAAAAAGCTCCGAAAATTTCTTCGCTTGAACGACGTTCGTCCGACGGTAAACCTTGATCTGCTCGGCGATTAGGCGTTTGAGCAACTCGACGGCCAAGTTCCGACGCTTCATCTTCGCGATCTCCGCCATAAACTCCGGGTCGAAGAGCGAAAACTCGTCGCGAACGTCGGCGAAGAGGTTCACAACTCCTTCGCTTTTAAGGCTTTGCTTCAACAGCTCGTTGATTTGGTCGTTGATTTCGAAAAGCCCGAGTTTCTTACCTCCGGCGCCGCCGACGGTCGCGAACCGAACCAAAACCGACCGCAACGCCTCGAAAAACGCCGCCTCGCGACGCTCCGTCTCCTCGACGAGCGACGCGCAAAGGGAAAGCGCCTTTTTCATCGCCAGCGCCTCTTTCGCCAAGACGCGGCTTAACCGATCTTCTTCTTTGAGGCCGACTTGCGACGCGTCCTTAGCCAGCGCGAAATCGACCGCGTCGGCGATAATTTTGCCGCGCGTCAAGTCGGAACCGTCGACGAACTCGGAATAATCGAAGCCGCGCGTCAGGTCGCCACAAACTTCGAGCTTCGCGCGGAACGTCGCAAGCGCCGTTTTCGCAACGTTTAAATCGCCGTAATTCTCGCGGTCGCGCTCGGTGTACTCGTTCATCGCCTCCTTCAACGCCGACGCGATCCCGACGTAGTCGACGACGAGGCCGCCCTCCTTCTCCGGAAAAACGCGGTTGACGCGGGCGATCGCCTGCATTAAGTTGTGTCCCTTCATCGGTTTATAAACGTACATCGTCGCCAGCGACGGCACGTCGAACCCGGTCAGCCACATATCGACGACGATCGCGATTTTCAGCGGCCCGGCGTCGTCCTTAAAGCGTTGCGCCAGCTCGTTTTTCCGCTTTTTATCGCCGATAATCGGTTTCCAATCCTCCGGGTCGTCGTTCGAGCCGGTCATCACGACGGCGACCTTCTCCCCCCAACCGGGCCGGAGTTCGAGAATGCGGCGATAAATTTTCATCGCGATTTCCCGTTTGTACGCGACGATTAACGCCTTGCCGGTCAAGAGGTTGGCGCGGTTTCCTTCGTAGTGCGACAAAATATCGTCGACAAGGGCGTTGACGGTCGCGTCGTGTCCCAACACGGCGTCGAGTCCGGAAAGTTCGCGCTTGCTCCGTTCGATCGCCTCCGACTCGGCGTTTTGCGCCAGTTTGTCGTATTCTTCGTCGATAAGTCGCAGATTCTCGGCGTTTAGCCCGAGTTTAATAACGCGACTCTCGTAATAGACCGGCTTCGTCGCGCCGTCTTCGACCGCTTGCGTCATGTCGTAGACGTCGACGTAATCGCCGAAAACCTCCCGGGTGTCGCGGTCGGCGGCGGAAATCGGCGTTCCGGTGAAGCCGAGGTAAACCGCGTTCGGCAACGCTTTACGAATCAAGAGCGCGGCGCCGAACGACGTTTTCCCGCTCTCTTTGTCGAATTTTTCGCGCAACCCGTATTGGCTCCGGTGCGCTTCGTCGGCGATAACGACGACGTCGCGTCGCTCGGTCAGCGGCTCGTTAATTCGGGCGAGCCATTCGGCGCGTTTCGCTTCGTCTTTCTCGTTGGGCGGCAAGAACTTATGAATCGTCGAAAAGAAAATTCCGTTCGCTTTGCGCCCTTCCAAAAGTTCGCGCAGGCCCTCCTTCGTTTCGGCGCGCTCCGGCGTTTGACGCAAAAAGTCGCGACATTTCGTAAACTGCAGGAAAAGTTGGTCGTCCAAGTCGTTGCGGTCGGTGAGGACGACGAGGGTCGGCGAGTCGAGCGCGTCTTGAATCGCTTTGGCGTAAAACGTCATGGAGAAAGACTTTCCGCTTCCTTGCGTGTGCCAAAAGACGCCGCCCTTCCCGTCGCCGAGTTCGCGAGCGCGGCGCGTCGACTCGACCGCTTTTTTGACCGCGAAATATTGGTGGTAGCCGGCCAAAATTTTGACGTCGGAGCGGCCGTCGGACGCGAAGCAAACGAAGTTCTTGACGAGATCGAGGAAGCGTCGCTTCTCGAAAAGGCCGCGAAATAAGACGTAATACGGCGTAAAGCCCGTCGTTTCGCCGCTTCGGCGCTCGCCGTTTTCGGACTTCCACTCGGCGAAGCGCGTTTCGGGGGACGTAATCGTCCCGACTTTCGACTGAACCATATCGCTCATCACGCAAAAAGCGTTGTAAACGAAGAAGTTAGGAGCGTCGGCGATGTAATTGCGCAACTGCCGATACGCGGAGCTTGCGTCGACGCCGTCCCGAACCGGCGACTTCAACTCGACGACGACAAGCGGCAGCGCGTTAACGTAAACGACGACGTCGAAACGTTTTGTTAGCCCGTTTTCGACGTAATTCCACTGGTTGACGGCGACGAACTCGTTATTCTCCGGGTCGCGGTAGTCGAGCAGATACGCCCGGGCGTAGCGCTCCTCGCCGCGTTCGAAATATCGGACTTCGACGCCGTTTTGAAGGTAGTCGGTAAACTCTTTGTTCCGTTGAGTTAAGGTTCCGATTTCGATATGCCGAATCTTGCGGACGGCGTCGTCGAGGGCCTCGTCCGGAAGGTTCGGATTGACGCGCCGCAACGCTTGCGTTAAATCGACTTCGGAAAACGGCTCGCGATAATCGCGTTCGACCTCGGCGCCGCGTCGCGTTTGGTACCCGAGTTCCTCCCTGAAAAGCGACATAACGCCGTTTTCGAAACAATTTTCGTCGTAATGTTCGATCTTCATCTCGCGTTATTCCTTAATTTACGTCGACCGATTTCGCAAGCGGAACCCCCGACCGCCCCGACGCGCCGCTCCCCGCGTCGAGCCGTCGCAATTCAAAGCGAAACGTCCGAAACGTCGATTTCGCCGGACATTAGCCGCGGAAGCAACGCGTCGCGAACGGTGGTCAAAACCTTATTCTGCTCTTCGTTTACCCTAAATTGCGTAAATAACACCGCAACTTTATCGTTAAAATCGTTAAGCGTTTCCATAGGAGGCACGACAATCGGAAGCGAACGCAAATTCGCTTGACTAATTTTGGGTTGCACCGCGCCGGTAACTATTGGTTTTACATATGTTTGTTTAAATAACAGCATAAGACTTTCAACATTAAAGCCTAATTTCCCTGTCAGAACGTGCGCGTGATTATTTACCCAAAATTTTCCCCAAACATATTGGAGTATCGGCCCCCCCTTTGCGTCAACCACCGTTCCGTCTTCGCCAAGCAATAAATATTTACCGTCAAATATATAGTCTTCTACATAATCCATAAGGGAAGCGGCGCCGTAATATGGAAATTTTTTATTTTCCATTTTCATGCGCTCGGCTGCCGATAAAGGCACGCGTTTTGAATCGTGAATTTCAACAATTTCTCCGACCGTTCCGACACGCCATCCCTCCGGCAACGCGTCGGTAGTTTCATAAGGAAAAAACTTCGCGTAAATAGTCGTCGCTTGTTCTTCTAAGTTCGCGTTGATTCGGCGATTGAGTTCGATTTTATCGTCCAACGCGGAGAGAATCGCCGCGATTTTGCGCTGCGTCTCCAACGGAGGGACACGGAGTTCGCACGTCTCCAGTACGCTTTGCTGGACGCGCTGACGCCCCGACGTTCCCACCATCGATTTTATCGCAAGGTCGCGAAAATCGGGACTTATCGCCAAATAATAAAGAAAGCGCGCGTCGCTAACGCCTTCTTTCGCTCGCAAAACAATAAATTCCGTCGACCCAAACGCAATTTCACC
The DNA here is from genome assembly GCA_045545275.1 of Thermoguttaceae bacterium. Taxonomy (GTDB): domain Bacteria; phylum Planctomycetota; class Planctomycetia; order Pirellulales; family Thermoguttaceae; genus RUG369. The sequence goes on from JAZQAP010000009.1 coordinate 4,330, forward strand.
TTCGGCAAGACAATCGACAAACGCCGTCTTACCGTTTTCAAGACAAGGAGTTATACGCGCCATAATCGTGTCGCCGTTCGCAAATTTCGCGCCGCCGGAAAACGCCGCTTGTTCGCTTTCCGGTATCTTTTTGGTAAACGGGCGCAGTTTGTCCATCGCGATTTTTGTCGCAACGGTTCCCTTTTTTAAACTTAAGCGCGGGTTAAAGTCGATAAAGTCGGCGCCGCTTACGATTTTCCAATCAGATTTCATAACCAAGCGTCCCCAGATTCTTTTTAATCGTCGTTTCGAGTTCGCGGGATTTTGCGAAAAGTTCCGAGAGTTCGGCGGTTAGGCGCGCCATCTTGTCCTCGAACGGCTCCGCGTCCGCTTCGCGCTCCTCGACGCCGACGTAGCGCCCCGGCGTCAAAATATAGTCCTGCGCCGCGATTTGCGCCGTCTCGACCGTCGCGACGTAACCCTTGACGTCTTCTAACGTTCCGGCGGCGTACGCTTCGTAAGTCTCGCCTAACTTCGCGATCTCCGCGTCCGTCAGCTGCTTCGAGTTGCGCGTTACCATCGTCCCCATGTTGCGAGCGTCGATAAAGAGCGTCGTGCCGGGCCGCTTCTTTTTGCGCGCCAGAAACCAAAGCGACGCCGGGATTTGCGTCGAATAAAAGAGTTGACTCGGCAACGAAACGACGCACTCGACTAAGTCCGCCTCGACCATCTTGCGCCGGATTTCGCCCTCGCCCCCCGTCTGCGACGACAAGGAGCCGTTCGCCAAGACGACGCCCGCGCGCCCGCCGCTCGGATTCAAATGCGACGCGATGTGCTGCAGCCAAGCGAAGTTCGCGTTTCCGGTCGGCGGCAAGCCGTAAGTCCATCGAACGTCGTCCTTTAACGCCTCCGCGCCCCAATTCGAAAGGTTGAACGGCGGGTTCGCCATCGCGAAATCGGCCTTCAAACGCGGGTGCAAATCGTCGTAAAACGTGTCCGCGTTGGCGGCGCCGAGGTCGGCCTCGATCCCGCGAATCGCCAAATTCATCCGCGCCATCTTCCACGTCGTCGGGTTCGACTCCTGACCGTAAACCGAAATATCGTTCAACTTACCGCCGTGCGCCTCGACGAATTTCGACGACTGAACAAACATCCCGCCCGAACCGCAGCAAGGGTCGTACACGCGGCCCTTGAACGGTCGCAAGATTTCGACCAGCGCCCGAACGACGCTCGACGGCGTGTAAAATTCGCCCGCCCGTTTCCCCTCCTGCTCCGCGAACTTCGCCAAGCAGTACTCGTAAACGCGACCAAGCAAGTCTTTAGATTCGCCCGCGCCGCCGACTTGAACGTTCGTGAAGAGGTCGACGACGTCGCCGAGACGCCGTTTGTCGAGCTCCGGTCGCGCGAAGTTTTTCGGCAGGACGCCCTTCAACGCGTCGTTTTCCCGTTCGATTTCGCGCATCGCGGCGTCGATCGTCGCGCCGATCTCCGGCGTCCGCGCCGCCGACGCAACCGCTTGCCAACGCGCGACTTCCGGAACCCAAAAGACGTTTTCCGCCTCGTACTCGTCGCGGTCGTCGGCGAAATCCTCCCCGAGTTCCGGGTCGGCGAGAATCTCCGCGCGCCGCGCTTCGAAACGATCCGAAACGTACTTCAAAAAGATCAGCCCCAGCACGACGTGTTTGTACTCCGACGCGTCGAGATTGCCGCGCAGAATGCACGCCGCCGCCCAAATTTTGTCCTCGAACCCAATGTTCGCCGTGTTCGCTTCCTTCGCCTTCGCTTCTTTTTTCGCCGCCATTTTGCGCTTCGTTTCCGTTCGATTTTCGATTCGACGCCGCTCGGAACCGCTCCGAGGACGCCGAAACCACCCGGTAAAACGCTATTATACGGCAAATTTTGCGCCAACGCAAGGACGCGCCGCCGTTTTTTCCGCGAAAAGAGCCCGACCCGGGACGCCGGACGTCCCGCCTCGACGCGTCGACAAAAAAACGCGCCGCTAGGGTAACTCGCGGCGCGTCGGTTAGGAACGGCTAACGGCGGAGTTAGCGTCGGTTTACATTCGAGCGCGGAGGCCCGCCATTACGGTTTCGGGATGGAGCGAGTAGACGCCGGTCATCTCGGTCGCCATGCCGAAACCGCAGCGGTCGCACAAGCCTAACTCTTCGCCTAAACACGCTTTATGGAAAACGCCGTCGACCGAGACGAAGTTCGAAATCCAACAACGCTTCGTAAAGTTCATGTCCTTTAACTTGCGAATCCCGCGCGCCGAATTCATCAGCGGAGCGCCCTTTTTGCGCAATTCCAAGAGCTTGTCGATCACCGCGCAACGCGTCTCCCAGTCGAGCGCGAGGTCTTCCGTGCCCGGGTACGGCGTGTGAAAGTTGACCGATAAGTACTTAAAACGCGGGCTTTCCGTTACGTAACGGACGACTTCCTCCACCGACTCGTAATTCAAGCGGTTGATCGCCATATTCGCGTTCAAAAACGGATGCGTCGACGCCGCGACGTTCCGCTCCAAACGCTCGAACGCGCCCGGGCCCCGCACCGCGTCGTGATAAGCGCCGATTCCGTCGAGACTTACCCAAATCAGGTCGGCGTTCGGCGCGTCGAACGGAATCTGCGCGTTCGTCGTGATCGTCGTCGAAAAGAAGCCGAGCTTCTTCGCCAAGACGCATAAATCGTCGATCGTTTTGTCGCCGTCGCGCCAAATGAACGGCTCGCCGCCCTCGAAGTCGACGAAACGCGAGCCCATCGCCCGGCACTTTTTCAGCTCTTCCTCGATTTGCGCCCAACTTTTCGTCGCGCAGTCGCGCTCCTCGACGACGTTGCAGTGTTTGCACCGCAAATTACAGCGGTTCGTGATGAAAATCACCGACTGGAGCGGCTCGCGACGCCCCAAAACGCGAACGCGGAAGAACCAACGGACAAAGGACAAATGCTGAACGAAACGCTTTAATATCGACATCTTACGAACCGAAATCGGAAACGGTCGCGGCGAAAAGTCGGCGACTTCCAATCGCCGCGAAAGCCCCAAAGTTAACAACGACTAACCAAATTAAACCAACCAAACAACGACGCGAACGGCGTCAAAACAGCGAAACCGCGCAAAATTTAACGCCGTTATCGAACGCAACGCTCGAACGCCAGCGCCGCCAAGAAGCAAAACGCGAACGCGATCGTTAAATTTCGCGACAAATACCAACGAATCATAAACCAATCGACGTTCTTTTGCAAATAAACGTCCCAATATTCCATCGGGCCGAACCACCAACGCCGCTCGACTTTGCGCTCCGGGTCGACCGCGTAAAGGCGCATCGCTCGGAAATAAGCCCAACCTAACGGAAGCGTCGCAAAGACGATAAGCGTCGACGCCGGAAGGACTTCGAGCGCGACCGCTCCGACGACCGACAGGTAAATCGCCGCGACCAAAACGCCGCAAAACGCGACCGCTCGCCCTTTCGTTCCAAGAAGCGCCGCGAACGTTTTTTTCCCGGCGCGCAAGTCCGGCTCCAAGTCGAGTATCGAGTGAGCGTAAAGGATATTCGCGACAAGAAGCCCCATCGGAACGGAAATCGCCGCCGTCGCCGCGTCGAAACGACCGCAAGCGGAGTAAGCGACGCCTAACATCGTCGTCGGGCCGAACAGCGCGCCGACCGACGCTTCGCCGAGTCCGCGGAAACTTAAACGCAGCGGCGGCGCGGAGTAAAAGAACGCCAAAAACGCCCCGACGCCCGCGAAAATCAGGATCGGCGCGCCGCGTCGGAGCAAAATGATCGCTCCCGCCGCCGCGGCCAACGCGCAGAAAAAGAGCCCCGCCGCGAGGAGCCGCTTCGTCGTCGTTCGACCGTCGTCCAAATAACGGCACTTCAACGACCGAGCGCGCATTCCGCCGTCCTCCATTTCGCGTCGCGCTTTCACCGCTCCGCAACGATAATCGAAATAATCGTCGAGCAAGTTCGCGCCCATATGCGCCCAAAAGACCCCGACGACCGCTAAAATCGCTAAAGTTAAATCGAAATCGGGGGTTCCCGCGACCCAACACGCCGCTAAAATCGCCGGCGCCGCGCTCTGTAAAAAGCTGTGATACCGCGCGTTGCGCAACCAAAACCCGAGTTCGCGCGCCCAACCGACGGGCGAAAATTTACCGGCGCTCCCCATTTTATTTCTTTCGTTTTTTCGTTATTTTCCGACGTTTAATTCGCGTCTTCTAATTTTGACGGCGAGGCTTCCTTTTCGCCGCCGTCGCAATAAATTCGCCTTAACTAATTTTGTTGCCGCCGCTTAACTCTTGTTTTTACACCAAACGCATCCTCCGACAATACAGGCTTTACAGCGTTTTCGATTCCCCGCCGTCGGGCGTCGCCATCGCGCCCCAAACGCCGTAAGGACTCGCGCCGGACGTTTTTTCGAGCGCCGCCGGGTCGCCGCAGTCGACCGTTTCCGAAACGAACCGCGCGGAACCGTCGGCGAAGAGCGCGTTGACGCCGCCCGAATGATAACTCGACGCGCCGCCGACGATCGCGCCGCCGGAATAGCAAATCGGCGAGTTCGGCGGAAGATTCGCAAGCATGCCGGAGTGCGCCAACACCCCGTCGTAAAAAAAGTTATTGCGGAGATAACGCGTCGTTCCGGAGAGCCGCGACCGGTCGTCGGCGTCGTAACCGCGCTCCAAGCAGACGCTCGGTCGAACGCTTCCTTCGACGGCGATTTCCGCGACTTCGACGACGCCGCCCTTGACGAGCGGTTCGTTAAAGTTCGACGCGATGCAACTTTCGGCGCCGAAAAGCGTCGCGCTCGTTCCGTCGAGGCAGTCGTTCAAGCGTTTGGCGACGCCGTTGCGGAAGAGACCGCGGCGATTAGTCGACTCAAACTTTCCGCTCCCGTCGGCGTTCGGGATCGCGGCGTCGCCGTAACAGAACGAGAAACTCAAGCGCGACGCAACCGGCCAATCGGCGGGCTTTCCGTCGGCGTTCGGATCGGACGGGCACGTCATAAAGCTAATGTTCCCGTCGTTCCAAGCGGGACGCCCGACGATCACTCCGGCGAATCCTTCGATATTTTTGTTCCGCATATCGGACATAAACGCGTCGTACCGGGCGGTCTGTTCGAGGTGCGGCAGGAGGAAAATTCGCCCGCTATAATAGCCGCCCTTGTGCCCCGGGACGCCGTAAATTTCCGCGACGCCGCCTTCGGGGAGCCGGCCTTGCACGTCGTGAAAGTTATGCGTCGCGATTCCGACCTGTTTAAGAGAGTTGAGGCATTGCATCCGCCGCGCCGCCTCGCGCGCCGCCTGAACCGCCGGGAGCAAAAGCCCGATCAAAATCCCGATAATCGCGATCACGACGAGCAACTCGACAAGCGTAAAAGCGCGCCGCCGTTGAAGTTGCGCTTTCGCCGCGCCGCGTTCGTTCGTTTCGTTGTTTTGTCCGCTAGAAAACGTCGTCATTGAAAAGTTCGACGCGTCTTACTCGCGTCGCTCCGGAAAAAGCGCGCCGCTTTTTGTTTGTTGTCCGCCGTTTCGGCGCCGTTTAGCGTTCGCTAACTTTCGCGGCGTTTTCCGAAACGCAAAATTTCCCGAAGAATCGGCGGCGCGGCGCGAGAGCGCGACGAGTCGAGCGGAAAACGTCGAAAGCGCAAAACTTTCCTTATTTTACCCCGTCCGCCGATTTGGTCAAGGGGGAGACCGCGCCGTTCCGAGCGTTCCGGCGCGCGTTCGGCAAAATTTCGTCTCGGAGGCGTCCGGCGTTTCCCGAGCGTCGCCGAAAAGCGTTTAACGTCAAACGAATCAACCGTCAAGGAAGCGCGTCGCCGTCGTCGGGAGCGTTTTTCTTCGTCATTCCGAAGCCGGCAAACGATCGCGCCGACGGCGCCGCCGAGCGTTTCCGGAAGGTCGGCGATTTCGAAAGCGCGTTCCTGTTCGGGAGTTACGAACGACGCGATTTAGCAAAGCGTCCCCAAGAGCTCCGCGACAAAAATCAACGCCGCCGGATATTTCCCCCATCTTTTCATCGAACCGCTTCCCTTTTTCCGCTTACTCGCTCTTTGCGTTTTCCTCCGTTTTTTCGCCCGCGCCCTCGACGCTCGCCGCGCCGTCAGACGACGATTACAGCATACTGTTTTCGTTCGAAACCGCGCCCCCGCCGCCGACCAAGCGACGTCCGCCGACCGAAATCGCCGAACGCTCGAAACGCGCGAATCAACGGCGTTTCAAACGCTTTAACCCCGCTTCCGCCTTTGCTTTAACGCTTTCGACGGCGCACGTCGCGGCGATTTCGTACAACCGCGCCGCCTCGTCGAGGTTCTTTTCGACGCCGCGTCCGCGTTCGTAAAAATTCGCCAACGCCAACGCCGCCGTCTCCTTAAGCGGCGCGTTTTCAAGCCAAGGAAAGAGCGGAAAATAATCGCTAACGCCATACGGCGCATACGCGTCGCAAATCTCGCGGAAGCAAGCCGCCGCCTCGTTGTAATCCGGCTCCGTTCCTTTCCAACCTTTGCAATAAAGCGCGCCGAGGTTATGCGTCGCCGCTAAATCGCCCATTTCTCGAGCTTTGCGATAATATTCGACCGCTCGGTTAATATCGGCTTCGACGCCGAGCCCTCTTTCGTAACAGCGTCCGATCGCGTAAGTCGCGTCCGGCGACCCCAACTCCGCGGCGCGATAAAACCACTTCGCCGATTTCTTGTAAAGCTCGCGTTCGAGCTTCGCCTCGCCCTTTTCGGCGGCTTCGTAATACGTTAACGCGAATTCTTCCATCGCCAGCCGAACCCCCTCGACGCCGTCGAAAAGATTTAAGAAGTCGTTTTTACTTTGCCCGCGTTTAAAGTGCGCCCGACACGCGTCGTACTTCGCCCCGACGTCGGCGGCTCGCAACAGCCATTCTTCCGCTTTGGCTTCGTTTCGCTTCCCTTCGTCCATAAAATAAATATAAGCCAACATCATCATCGCCCGCGCGCTTCCCAACTCGGCGCCTTTCTCGCAACACGCGACGGCGTTTTCACAAGTCTTTTCGTCTTCTTTGTTAAGACAATACATATCGTAATAATACTCGCCCAACTCGGCCAACGCTTTCGCGTCGCCCAACTCGGCGGCTTTGCGCAACTGCTTCGCCGCTTCTTCCGCGTCCGGCGAACCGCCGACGTACCCTTCGAAAACGTACTCGTCGTCGAGCGACGGAACATCGTTTTCCTCCTCCGACTCCTTTTTGACAACATTTCGCAAGCCTTGACAACGCATTCCCCAAGCGGTCATCGCCAACGCGTTGTCTTGTTCCGCGGCTTTGCGCAACCATTTGTCTCTTTCCTCAACCGCCGCCGGATCGTCGTTCCAAACGCGCCAAACGGCTTGCGCGCACCCTTCGTCGGCGGCTTCGCGGATAAACCGCCACCCTATTTCGGCGTTCTCGGAGTCTTTAAGAAATTTAAGGTATTCGGGATCCATTTCCTCTTCGGCGCTCGCGACGTTCTCGGCGTCTTCCGCGTTCTCGACGTTCGCGACGTCTTGAACGTCCGCGACGTTTTCGACGCTCTCGTCGAGCCCGAGCCCCCAAAGGTAACACTCGCCCAAATAATACTTTGCGCGAACGTCGGTTTTGGCGCGCTCCTGAAAACCTTGGAACGCGACCTTCAAATATTCCTCCGCTTTTTTCTCGTTTTTAACGACGCCGAGCCCGTTGGCATAACACGTCCACAAGACCGCCGCCGCGAACGGATTCCCCGCGTCCGCCGGTTCGCTCGCCTCTTGCACCGCAAGTTCCGGATTCGGCAGGGTTTCGCCCCAACCGATCAAACGCAGCTCCGCCAACTCCGCCCTCGCGTCGAGCGCTCCGGCCTCCGCCGCTTGCGACAAGAGTTCGCATCCGCGTTCGCCGTCGATTTTGCGCCCGTCGAGCCCGAACGCCCAAGCGCGGCCTTGACGGTAAAGCTCTTCGACGTCGATCTTTGCGCCGCCGTCCGGCGTTCGCGTCGGCTCTTTGAGCCAAAAGTCGACGACGCCGGAGAAGCGGTAAAACGGCGTCTGCCGCGCGTCGCGCTTGTCGCGGACGAAACGTTGCGTTTGCGACGTCGCGTAATTGCAAACGTCGAGAAACGAGAC
>JAZQAP010000010.1:0-2069 GCA_045545275.1 Thermoguttaceae bacterium
GGTGTTTCTCGTTTGTCGCCGGATTGGCGGAATAGGCAGACGCGATGGATTCAAAATCCATTGCCCGCAAGGGCGTCCCGGTTCGACTCCGGGATCCGGTATTAACCTCGACGAAACGTTGTGTTTTGTCGAGGTTTTTTCTTTTCTTGACGTTTGAGCGCGGAGGCGAGGAAAGGAAAGAGGGAACGCGGGGCGCGACGAGAAAAACGCGGAGAAGAAAAACGAAAAAAATAAAATTTTTTGCGCAAACGCCCCTTGCGTTTTTATTTTTTTGCGGTATTATAAAGCTGTGGTCGTTGAGACGGCTATCGTTTGTCGCCGGATTGGCGGAATAGGCAGACGCGATGGATTCAAAATCCATTGCCCGCAAGGGCGTCCCGGTTCGACTCCGGGATCCGGTATTAACCCCGACGAGACTTTGAGTTTCGTCGGGGTTTTTTTGTCGACGTTTGAGCCGAGGAAGCGGAGCGCGCGGGGGCGCGAAAAACGACGCGGCGGAGAAAGAACGCCGTCGGACGTAACGTTTAAAACGGTCGTAACGTTTGGGGGGAAAATGCGTCGGGCTGCGACGGCGAAAAAAAGCGGAACGGCAAGAAAAGACTTTCTTTCTTGGGCGCGGGGGTGTTATTTTCGCAAAAATCGATTATAATAATGATTGGGCGACGCGACGGCGCTTTGAGCGGGCGTAAAAGCCGGGGCGGCCGAACGGCGTCGAACGATAACAAGCCGAACTTTGCGAATTTTGTAAAAAGAGATCGAAAATGAAAACGCGCGCCGAAGAATTTGCCGGTTTAACCGTCGCGATGATCACTCCTTTTAAAAACGGCGAGGTCGATTTCGACGCGTTGCAAGAGCAAGTCGAATTTCAAGTCGCGGCGGGAACGACGGCGGTCGCGCCGACCGGAACGACCGGCGAGAGCCCGACGTTGACGCACCGAGAGCAGCGCGACGTGATCGCCGCGACGGTTAAATTCGCCGCCGGGCGAATCAAGGTGATGGCCGGGACGGGTTCGAACTGCACCGCCGAAGCGTTGGAGTTGACGCGCTTCGCCGAGGACGCGGGCGCCGACGCCGCGCTCGTCGTCGGGCCGTATTACAATAAGCCGATGCAAGAAGGGATGTATTTGCATTTTAAGGCGGTCGCCGAGTCGGTCGGATTGCCGATTTGCATTTATAACATTCCGGGACGCACCGGGAAGGCGATCGATACCGAAACGATCATTCGCTTGGCGGAAATTAAGAACGTCGCGATGGTGAAAGAGGCGACCGGTTCGATGGACTCCGCGTCGAAGATCGCCGCCGCGACCGATTTGACGATTCTTTCCGGCGACGACAGCTTGACCTTGCCCTTCATGTCGGTCGGCGCGCGCGGCGTCGTTTCGGTCGTCGGCAACTTCGCGCCGAAAGACGTCTCCGCTCTTTGCGCCGCCGTCGACGCCGGAAATCTCGAAGAGGCGCGCCGTTGGCATCAAAAATTGTTCCCGTTGTGCCGCGATATGCTGTCGTTGGCGACGAATCCGATTCCGGTGAAGGCCGCGATGAAGATCTCGGTCGCGATTCCGGCGAAATGCGCCTCCCGATGACTCCGCTCGACGCGGCGTCCGAGGCGGCGTTGCGCAAAACGCTCGTCGAATACGGCGTCCTGAGCGCGGACTAACGTTGTTGGCGTTGACAAAATCGACGCAAAAACGTTAAAATTGTCAAAACCTTTAGAAACGTCGAAAACGTTGAAAGCGGCGCGACGAGAAGCCTTGGGCGCTTCGCGTCGATTGTTTCGCAAGCGGTGCTATTAATAATGACAAAATCGTCGCTTCGAACCGGCGAAGACGGGGCGGCGAGCGTTTGTCGTTTAGCCGTCGCTTTGGCGTTGGAGCGGTTGAGTTAGCGTTGGTTTTAGGGCGAATGCGATAGAATAGAGAAACCGCGCGAAGTTTGCGGCGGTTTACGCGGGCTTTCTTTTAACGGATTGAGAGAAAACGACGGCGATGATTGTTAAAATTACCGGCAAATTGGTCGCTCTTTACGACGAACGCGCGATTATCGAGGCGCCGCCCTTCGAGTACGAGACG
>JAZQAP010000011.1:0-1515 GCA_045545275.1 Thermoguttaceae bacterium
GCGGTTGCAACGGGTTCGCGTCGGCGGCGAAACCGGGTTCGACGGCGGCGCGAACGGCGGCGATTCGAGCGGCGACGGCGGCGCGGTCGTCGGCGGTTAAAAGGCGGCTCGACTCGACGGCGGCGCGAACGGCGACGCTTCCGAATTGAAAACGTTGGACTTGCGGCGCGTCGGCGAGACCGGTTTCGAGTCGGGCGAGTTCGGCGTCGGCTTGCGCGATAAGACGTCGAGCGACGAGCGCGTCGACGAAACGAAGGTCGGCGGAAAATTCGTCGAAACTCGGCGGCGTCCAAACGGCGCGCGGCGGTTCGGCGGCGTTAGTCGTTGAAATAAAACGCGTTGCGTCGGCGTCGAGAAATCCGCCGAGCGCCGCGCAAAGGAGGGCGAGCCGAAGAGAAGAGCGAGAGGGCGTTTGGAGCGTCGAAAGGTTCATTGAACGACTCGTAAACGTTTAAAGGTAAGAATTTGGGTTTGAAAACGCGGTCGATGCGACATCGGCTAACGCGTCAACGTTTCGGGGTTGGCGGCGAACTGGATTTTGCTCAAACCGACGCGCCGGGCCCGGTCGTAAACGTCGAGAACGCTTTCGATTGCGACGCCGCGCTCCGGATCGAGAACGACCGGAACGGTCGGGTCGATTTCTTGAAGGTTGGCGAGCGTTTCCTCGACCGCCGCCAACGACTCGACGCGGGTTCCGTCGACCGTCCAAGTTAATTGGCCGTCGGGATTTGCGGCGACGCGAACCGTTATTTTGCCGAGGTCGCGCTCCCGTTGTTCGAGCGGCGCGTCGACGGCTCCGACGTCGGAAAGTTTCGTCGGGAGGAGTTTTTCCGGCTCTTTAAAATCGGAGGTGAAGACGAAGAAAATTAAGAGGAGGAAAATAACGTCGATCATCGACGTTAAGTTCAACTCCAAGGCGGCGTTTCGCGTTTTGGTCGTCGGCGTTTTCATCGAGTTTCCTTGAACGAGCGGAGAGGGCGGTTAAAACAAGGAGGGACGGCGGAAGGTTAACGAGCGGCGGTTAATTAACGGGCGTTTTAAGGTCTTGTAACGGCGACGTTTCCGGCGTTTCTGCGTCGTCGAGCAAATCGACTTCGACGAGCGACGCGTTGCGCCAAGCGCCGCGGTAAAAGCGGAACGCGAAAAGGGTTCCGGCGCTAAAAACGTAAAGCGTCATCAGCGACCAACACCAGTAAACGCCGCGTCCGAAAGCGAAAACGCCGACGAACGCCGCGACGACGATCGGAACGAAAACGACTAAAGTCGCCTTCATAATGAAGTTAGCGTCGCCCGCGCCGCGCAGCGCCGACGCGAAAATAACGTTCAACGCGTCGGCCAACAGGTAAACGGCGACAAAGCGTAAAACGTTCGCGGCGGTTTCGCGAATCGGCTCGAACTCGGCGGGATTTTTCATCGCGTAAAAGTCGAGAAAAAAGTTCGGCGCGACGACGAAAGCGACCGTTAAAGCGCCGATAAAGGGCGTCGCCAGCGCGACCGAGGTTTTCGTCGCTCGCG
>JAZQAP010000012.1:0-4764 GCA_045545275.1 Thermoguttaceae bacterium
CCGTCGTTGGCCAAATTTTCGAAGTTGGCGACGGTGCGCGGGGCTTTGTCGGCGAAGAGTTCGATTTTGATCGTTCCGCGTTCCGTTTCGATCGTCGCGATTTTTTTCATTGAAGCGTTTCCTTTTTATCAAAGTTTCGAATAAAATTCATTTTTCGGCGCGAGCTCGTCTTCTCGTTTGAAAAACGTCGACTCGCGGCGCCGGGTCTCGTCGGCGTTTCCGACCGTCGCGGCGCGTTACGAGCAATTATAACTTTTCCGCGAAAAAACTCAAGGAGCGGGCCGATTTTCCCGTTTTTTTCCTTTGCGTCGACTTTGCCGCCGCCCGCCGTCCGAACGCGTTTCGCCGTCGCGCCGACGCTCCGCAAGGGTCGCTTTTTCGCCGCTTTTCCCCTTTATATTAATGTCGCTTTTCCTCTTATATATTAATTAAGGGCGTTTTCGCGAACGCTCAACGGCCAAAGTCGGCGACGGCGGCGACGAACTCGTCGGAGCGTTTCGCCGGGAAGACGTGCGTCGCGTCGGGGAGCGCAAGTCGCCGAGCGCCGGGAATTTGCGACGCGATATACTCCGCCGTTTCGACGCGGTAAAGGGAGCCGGGGTCGGCGTGCAGGACGAGGGTCGGAACGTCGATTTTGCCGAGCGAAGCGCGGAAGTCGGCGGTCGTCATCGACTCCCAATAGCGGCGGTCGACGGCGGCGCGCTCGGGCGGGATTTCGGCGAAAAAGGCCCGTTTCGCAAGCGATTCGCGGACGCCGGTAATCTCGACGGCTTTCGCCAACCAAGCGTCGCGGTCGAACGGTTCCGGCCAAGTCGGCGGGTCGTCGGGATTCGACGCGACTTCGCAACGGGCGAAAAACGTCGTTTTGAAGAGCGCCGGGTCGTCGAGCAAAATTTGCATATCGCGGTCGTAATCGTCGGCGAAATAACGTCCTTGGCAATAGCCGAGCCGCCAAGCGTCGTCGTTGAGGAGTTTCGGGCACGTGTCGACCAAAACGGCCTTCGCGACGCGGTCGGTTCCGAATTGTTCGAGGTAAGAAAAGAGAACGGAGCCGCCCATCGAGTACCCGACGAGGCAAACGTCGCGGGCGTCGAGGCGTTCGATCAGCGCGCGCAAGTCGGCGGCGGAGCGTTCGACGCCGAAATCGGGCGAAAAGGGCGACCGTCCGTATCCGCGATGGTCGAAGGCGACCGTTCGGAACGAACCGCAACCGTTAAAGCGTTCGATAATCCCGTTGGCCGTCGCGACGGAGCCGCCGAACCCGTCGACGTAAAAGAGAAACCGCCCTTCTCCGACGTCGACGTAAGCGATTTCCGCGCCGTCGTCGACCGTCGCCGTTCGATATTCGAGTTTCATTTAAGTTTTCGCGACGCGATTCGAATCGCCGCGCTCCGCTTGCCGCGTTGTTTCGCCGAATCGGGTAAAAAAGCCGACGCAAACGTTCTAAACGTCTTAAACATCCTAGACGTCTCAAACATTCTAAGCGACTTAAACGTCCTAAACGCCCGAAACGAAGCGAACGCCGAACGCGCCCGACGCTCGCCGAGTTCAACTTTAACGAATTTACGGGAAAAACGCAAGAGAAAAGCCGCCGGAAAACGCCCGAAACGTCCAATGCGAAACGCGCTAAAATCGCATAGGAAATAAAGCGCCAATCCGCCGCCCCTAAGTCGTTGCGTCGCGCGCCGCGAACAACCGCCGCCTTCTTGTAAACGCGCTCGGCGTTCTTCGTAACTTTTTACGCCGATTTCCTTAAGACAAACAAGTACTCGTGCGCCAACAATAAAAAATTATACTTGACGCTATTAGTTTTCCAGAATCCGGTCGCTCGGCAATTATGTTGTTCTTTGATAATTATTTCTTTCGTCTTAAAACCGGCGGCTTCAAAAATTTTCATTACCTCAAAACTCATCGGGACGACGCAACCTTTGGTTCGAGCGTCCCCCATTAGAATCGCGCAAAATTTTCCCGGTTTCAAAACCCGAAAAGCTTCTTCCGCAACCTTTCGCATTTGAAGATAAAAATCGGAGATTTTAAAACGCGATAAGTCGCCTTCGATATCCTCGCTATATTGGATTATATTTCCATATGGCGGGTGCGCGCAAATAAAATCGATCGTTTCCGCGCCAATGAACGCTAAATCGCGAGCGTCGCCCTGAACAATGCGAATATCCGATTTACATTTCGTCCACTCAAAATCGCACTTTTCGCGACAACGTTTTAAAGCGTTTGGATTTATATCGACGCCTATCGCGTTTCTACCAAGCAATTTTGCTTCTACCAACGTTGTGCCGCCGCCGACAAACTGGTCAAGCACGAGGTCGTTTTCCGACGAATAACGCAAAAGTAAGTTTCTTGGAATACGACGATCAGTCGTCCCCTTCTCCTTAAAACTCCACCCACTCGGTCGCTTCGTCGTCCGGTTGCGCAACGGCCATCATTTTGCTCTGAACCTCGCCAGGACACAACACAATTTCCCCCGATTTATACTTCGCTCGCGCAATTTCCAACGCCTCCTCGGCGCTTTCAGCCTCAATAACAAATTCATCGACTACAATTTCTTCTATCGCAACGGTAAACTTTTTATTGATTTTCATCCTTTATATTCTCCCTATATTTTTCTATACTTTCCGTTCCCTAAAAACTCGATAAACCCCTTATCTCTAAGAAGTTGCAACTGCTGCCGAATCTTAGGTTTAATATTATTGTTACTCGGATGGCGCCGCTTTAAATAATCTTCAAAGGAATACATTTCAGCAAGCGAAAAATTAACGTCGGGCGTCCGATTCAAGCAACTCAGAACGTCCATTAACCAACCGCGAGCGTTAATATCGCTTATTTCCAACGTTTTCCCGCGATTTACCTTTTTAATAACGGAAGACGCGTTCATAATTACGCCGCTTTTAACGATAGGAATCCTCCCTTGTTCCGGTATCTTTTCGATAAGAATATTGCAACCAATCCAACCCGCTCTACGAGCGGTTGCGGATAAAGGCTTCCTTTGTTCTATTACTTCGGGCACAAAAAAGTGTTTCGGAATTAACAGCAAATCCCTTACGATAAAATTTTTGGCATCGTATCCCATAAATAAAAAATCGGGATTTTTATTGCCGGTTATCCGTTCAATCATTGCGGCGTACGCGCCGTCGATTACCTTGCGCGCTAACGTCCCGTTTTTGCTTTTCAATTCATATTCATATTTACAAATAGGACAATAAAAATCCGCAACGGGGCGATTGTTAGGAAAACGCTCAATACTTGAATTGCCGCATCTTGGGCAAAACATTTGGTCGGCAACCCACGCTTCTGTTAATACCCTTGCCACTTGCGTATTTGAGCGATATTTTGCGGCGAGTTCTCTACTTAAACTAAGGTTCATATTTTTCGACTCCCGGTTTCTCCGATTTATCGATAGCAGCCCTTGAGCGCATATCGCCAACAAAACTTACAAGTTTAATCGACGTATCGTCGTTGAAATAGATTTTACCCACAATAGAACTTGTAATATTAATGATAAGGCGATAAGAATTATCAAAACAGAAAATCACTTGTATTTTTTAAGTCGATAAATAACACCCGCAAAAGTTTAATAACGCCTGTGTCGAACGCCGCAATCTCCAACCGCATATTTCTGTAAAACTAAAAACTAGAGAATAGTAACAACGAAGACATTCGAGCAACCGCCCTTTTTCGCCCCCATTTAATAAATGGACGTAATACAAACAATATTCTTATAGTCTTGAATTTTAACGCGTCAACAACAACACCGTTTCCCGTCGCACCATAACGCGCAAGGATATGCAACCTTTCTCGCTATCGTAAAATCCTTCCCAAACTTTAAGAGTTCTTGTTTATTATCTTCTATATTCCTCGGCGCCAACGTTTTTTCTTTCGCATTAATCGCCGATAGGCGCGCCGACTTTTTGGCCGACGCGCCGCCCCTCGCTCGCAAGCGCTTCCTTACGAACGTTAAATAATCAATCGCCGGCGGCGTTCGAAGCTAAAAGCCGAACGTCGCCGCGCTCTTGCGCTCCGTCGTTTTCGAGCGCCGACCGTTAAGGAACCGCGCCGCCGACCGACCGAACGCTCGGAACGGCCCGACTTAAAATCGGACGCGCGCCGGAATCACTCCCACTCGATCGTTGCGGGCGGTTTCGAGCTAATATCGTACGCGACGCGGTTCACGCCGTCGACTTCGCTCAAAATGCGCGACGAAATCTTCGCCAAAACCTCGTAAGGAACCGGGTACCAGTTCGCTTCCATAAAGTCTTGCGTCGCGACGCAACGAACGACCACCGCCTTCTCGTAAGTGCGTTCGCCGTTCTTCGCGCCGACGCTGCGCACCGGCAACAACACCGCGAAAACTTGCGACGTTTCGCGGTAAAGCCCCGCTTTCGTAATCTCTTCGACGACGATCGCGTCCGCTTCGCGCAGGCAGTCGAGGTCGGGTTTCGACACCGGGCCCAAGCAACGAACCGCGAGCCCCGGCCCCGGGAACGGATGACGCCAAACCAACTCTTCCGGCAAACCGAGTTCCAAACCGACTTGGCGAACTTCGTTTTTGTACAGTTTGCGGAGCGGTTCGACCAGTTCGAACTCCATATCCTCCGGCAAACCGCCGACGTTGTGATGGTACTTCACCGTCTTCGCCGGAGCGCCTTCTTCGCCGCCGCTCTCGACGACGTCCGGCCAAATCGTCCCTTGCGCCAAAAACTTCGCGCCGTCGACCTTATGCGCCTCTTCGGTGAAAACGTCGATGAACGT
>JAZQAP010000013.1:0-2720 GCA_045545275.1 Thermoguttaceae bacterium
GCCTTGAAGACGCCCGTTCCGGCGACGAAGAGGTTCGCTCCGGCTTCCGCGGCGTCGGCGATCGTAACCGGGTCGATTCCGCCGTCGATCTCGATCAGCGCGTCCGGACGAGCGACCGAGCGCAACTTCCGCACGACGTCGAGCGCGCTCGGACAAAACTTTTGCCCGCCGAACCCGGCTTTTACGCTCATCGTCAGCAAAATATCGGCTTCGTCGACGAACGGAAGAACCCGCTCGACCGGCGTTCCCAAGTCGAGAACGAGCCCCGGCGCGGCGCCGAGTTCGCGAATCCGGCGCAGCAGGGGCGTCGGGTTCGGCGCGGCCTCGATATGAATCGACAGCGAGTCGGCGCCCGCGTTTCGGAACGCCTCCAAATATTTTTCCGGCTCGACGATCATCAGGTGAACGTCGAGTTTGAGGTCGGTAACTTTCCGCAACGACGCGACGACCGGAACGCCGATACTGATGTTCGGCACAAGCCGCCCGTCCATTACGTCGACGTGCAGAACCTTCGCTCCCCCCGCTTCCAAACGGCGAACTTCGCGCTCAAGATTCGCAAAGTCGGCGGCCAACAGCGACGGAGCGATCGTCGCGCCGTCGGGAGCCAGCGCCGCCGTCCAAGATTCGGGTTTCGTCGTCGTTTCGTTCATCGACTTCCGTTCTTTCCGTTTTTCTCGTTTTTCCGATTTTTTCAATTCAACGGCGCCGTCGGCGTTAACGTTCGCGCTCGCCGCCGAAACGCCTCGCGCTCGCCGCCGTTTTATTAAGTATATCGAAACGCGCTCGATTTCAAAGGGCCGCGCCCGCTTTCTTGCGTCATTTTTGCGAAAAACGTCGAAACGACCGCCGACGCGCCGTCCCTTCAACCCGCGCGTTTCCTCTATTTTACGCAACCGTCAAAACCAACCGTTCGATTACCGCTTTCGCGCTACAATTTCTCACCAAAAATATATTTATCGTTTCAGTGGTTTTCCTTATTTCTTTCCTTATTAATTGCGCCGAGTTCGCCGCTCGGGGCGTCGTCGACAAGCGTTTGGGGTAAATTCCGTTTTTTTTAACGAAATCTTGCGGGAGGCTCTTGACAAAATTTGCGCCCCGGGGTATGAAAAAATACGCAAAGAGCGCCGCGCGAGCAAAAACGGCTCCGTTCGAAGCGATTTTCTCAAAACGCCTCGACGTTCGGCTTTCCCCGCCCGCCCCGTCTCCTCATTTTTACCAGTTTATTCATTTTACCGACAACGGAAACTTTTCGACGCAATGATTCAGAGCAAAAAAGACGAAGACGGAATCGCGCTGGTGATCGTCGAGTCCCCGGCGAAAGCGAAAACGATCGGAAAATACCTCGGCGACCGTTACGTCGTCGAGGCGAGCGTCGGGCACGTCCGCGACCTTCCCAAAGGCGCGAAGGAAATTCCGGACGAATATAAAAAGGAGACTTGGGCGCGTCTCGGCGTCAACGTCGAATCGAATTTCGAACCGATTTACGTCGTTCCGGACGAAAAGTCGAAACAGATTAAAAAGCTGAAAAGCCTCCTCAAAACGGCGTCGTCGCTTTATCTCGCGACGGACGAAGACCGCGAAGGAGAGGCGATCAGTTGGCACTTGCTCGAAACGTTGAAACCGCGCGTTCCGGTGCGGCGGCTCGTTTTCCACGAAATCACGAAAACGGCTATTTTGAACGCTTTAGAGAACCCGCGCGACGTCGACGAACGCCTCGTCGACGCTCAGGAAACGCGCCGCGTTCTCGACCGACTTTACGGTTACGAAGCGTCGCCGTTGCTTTGGTACAAAATTCGAAATAATCTGTCGGCCGGTCGGGTTCAGAGCGTCGCGGTGCGGTTGGTCGTCGACCGCGAACGCGAACGCGTCGCGTTCAATAGCGCCGACTATTGGGACGTTCTCGGCGTCTTTTCGCCGCAAGGGAAACGCTCGTTTAACGCGACCTTAACGTCGCTCGGCGGAAAAGCGATTCCGGTCGGGAAAGACTTCAACCCGGCGACCGGGAAGCTCGCTAAGCCGGAAAAATTCGCGCTTCTCGACGAAGCGGCGGCGCGCGCCCTCGTCGAGCGTCTTTCCGGTCGCGACGCGGTCGTCGAGTCGGTCGAAGAAAAGCCTTACGTTACGAGGCCTTACGCTCCGTTCACGACGAGCGCGCTCCAACAGGAGGCGAACCGCAAGCTGAACTTTACGGCTCGCCGCACGATGAGCGTCGCGCAAAGCCTTTACGAAAACGGGCGCATCACCTATATGCGCACCGACTCGACGAACCTTTCGCAGGAAGCGCTCCGAGCGGCGCGCGCCCTCGTCGCCGAGCATTACGGGCCGGAATATTTGCCGGACAAACCGCGTTATTATCAAACGAAGGTCAAAAACGCGCAGGAAGCGCACGAAGCGATCCGTCCCGCCGGGTCGCGCTTCGCGTTGCCGGAAGAGTTGCGCGGCGTTTTAACCAACGACGAATACAAACTTTACGACCTCATTTGGAAACGCGCCGTCGCGAGTCAAATGACGGACGCTCGCGGCAAGCGCAAAACGATCGTCGCGGCGGTCGACGACGCTCGTTTCCAAGTCGGCGGGAAAACGATCGAGTTCCCGGGCTACCTCCGCGCTTACGTCGAAGGAAAAGACGACCCGAGCGCCGAGCTTGCCGACCAAGAAACGATTTTGCCGGACGTTAAAGTCGGCGAGTCGCTCCGTTGCGACGAGTTGACGCCGCAGGG
>JAZQAP010000014.1:0-2875 GCA_045545275.1 Thermoguttaceae bacterium
GGGCTTTCCCAAGTTCGCGGCGTTTTTTATTTTGCGCGACCGTTTCAAACCGCTAATCGTCTAAAGCGTTAAAATCATTGATTCCGTTTCAAGTCGTGGAAGCGAACGAGCGAAACGCGCGACGCGTTCAGCCCCCAAGGCGACCGTCCGCAACAATACCCGACGAGGAAGGTCTCCGGGTCGACGAAATGCAACGCCGGATAACAGAATCCGCGCAACTCGCCTCCGGCGGAGCGGTCGAGCGTTTTCTTCGTCAAAATCGTTTGCCCGTCCGGCGATAAAATCCCGATCGTCAACGGGTTGCGCGCGTTCGGCGACTCGTTCCAAACGGCGATCAGGTTATCCCCGCCCGGCTCGCGCTTAATAACCGCCGGCGACGTCGGCGAAACGAGCGGCGACGGTTCGGAATCGCTCCAAGTAACGCCGCCGTCCGTCGAGTAACTGAAATACTGCCGTCCGCTCGCGTTGCGCAACGTCATCAGGAGCCGCCCGTCCGCCAACTCGACGACGCCCGGCTCTTGATACATAATATTTTTCGCGTTCGGAACGATTTCGCTCTTCTTCCAACGCCGTCCGCCGTCGTCGGAAATCAAACAGAAAACGGTCGCTTTGCTCTCGTAATTGTACACGTCGCCGCCGCGATACGCGTGTCGAGCGATCGGCGCCAAGAGCCGTCCGTTCGCCAGCCGAACGACGCGATCGTTATTCAGGACGTTGTACGTCTCTTCGTTAATCATTTGGACGCGTCGGCTCCAAGTCTTCCCTTCGTCATACGAGAACCGAACGTAGGGGCGACAGTCTCCGGCGTGTTCCTTCACCAAGTAAAAGAGCGCGATCGAACGGTCGCGGAGGCGCAGGAGCGAAACCGACATCACGTTCAGCTTTCCTTCGTTTTCGAGAACGAGTTCGTCCTCTTCCGACCAAGTAACGCCGCCGTCTTTTGAAACGCGGCTCGTAAGACGCGCCGACGCGTGATCGTCGCCGGATTCGCCGTAATAATGCGTATAAACGTAAAGAATTTCCCCCGTTTCCAACCGAACGAAGGCGCCTTCGCTGTTTCGCGGGTTTCCTTCGCCGGACGGCAACTCGAGAACGACCGTTTTCGCGACCGGCGGCGCGACCGTCGCTTCCTTTTCCGGCGCGTCGTTTCCCATCAACCAAAGGTTCGCCATCAAGCCAAGATACCCGACGGCAAATAAAACAAAACAATTTTTCATCGTTCCCTTCCTTCGCGTTCGTTGTCCGCGACTTCGAAAGCCGCGCGCCGATATCTTATCAAACGTTAACGCCAAATCGCCCCGTTTTTCAATCTGCGGCGACGTCAAAAGTCGACCTTTCGCGTCGCCGCAAGAAACGCCGCGAAGCGCCGCGACGTTCGCGACGCTTAACGACGTTGGTCGGCGACATTTAAGCGCGTCGCGCTAAGACGATTAGCGTTCCTCGCGCTCAACCGACGCTAATTACCAGCGCAAATTCGTGTTAACCGCCGGAACGTTCGGCGTCGCGACGGGAGCGCTTTCATTCGGAACATGCGCGACCATCGCTCGCGGCGGTTCCGCGCCGGTCGGAGCGACCGGAGACGCAAAACTCGGAACGGGCGCGGGGGAAGACGCGAAATTAGGCGTCGCCGTCGGCCAATCGGCAAAATTTTCGGAGCCGTTAGTTTGATTATAACCGGAATTTTGCGAATTTCCAGCGAATTGCGCCGCGCCGCCGTTTAAATTCGCGCCGCTATTTCCTTGATAGCCCGCGCCACCGTTATAAGCGGCATAATCGGCGTTCGCTCCCGCCGTCGGCGCGGCTAAAGAATTCGAATTTTGCGCCGTCGCGACATTCTCGCTTGGATAATAATTATTCGCGACGCCGGCGACGACCGGAGCGTTATTCGCAACCGACAAACCCGAAGCGACCGGAGCGTTATTTGCAACCGACAAACCCGAAGCGACCGGAGCGTTATTCGCGACCGACAAACCCGAAGCGACCGGAGCGTTTTCCGCGACCGGCAAACCCGGCGCGACCGGAACGTTATTCGCGACCGACAAACCCGGCGCGACCGGAGCGTTTTCCGCAACCGCTAAACCCGGCGCGACCGGAACATTATTCGCGACCGACAAACCCGGCGCGACCGGAGCGTTATTCGCGACCGACAAACCCGAAGCGACCGGAGCGTTGTTCGCAACCGTCGACCCCGGCGCAAACGGCGCCGCGTCGGCGTCGGCGCCCGCGGCGCCCACCGGCGAATTCAAAATTTCTTCGACGCTCGGCGCGGCGACTTTCGTTTCCAAATCTTCCCAAGTCGGGAAACCTTCGGCGCTTGCGGTCGTTCCGGCAATCGTCTCCAATCCGCGTTCAAAATCGACCCCGCGCCGCCAATTCGAGTCGTCCGTCGGAGTTTCCAAGATCGCGACTCGCCCGCTCTCCGCGCCGTTAGCCGACGCGCCGTCAACATTTTGCCCGTTCGGATTCGCCCAACCGGAGTTTTCCGTTAAATTCCCCTCGTTTCCCCAATCGGCCGAAACAGCGCCGTTTGCCGACGCGGTCGGCGTTTGCGTTTCAAAACCGACTCCGGCGACGTTAGGAACGCTCCGCAACGTCGACGAATCGATCGTCGCCAACGAAGCGTCGCCCGTCGTTTCGCTCCCGGTCGTTTCAAACGCCAACCTATTTTCGCCGCCGTTTTCAACGTCGACCGCCGCGACCGCCGGAACGTTCTTCCCATTTTCGCCGTTTTGCCAACCGCCGGGCGCGCAAAGAAGGCCCAAACCGAACGCCGCCAACGCGACGCCGGTCGTTTTCGTCCTACCGTCGCGCAAAATTTCGCGCCAATTCCGTCCCTCGCGGCGCGCGGCGGCCTTCGGTTCCGCAAAGGTCGACC
>JAZQAP010000015.1:0-7626 GCA_045545275.1 Thermoguttaceae bacterium
GACGAGGCGATGAGCCGTTTGGCGATGGAGTTGCAAAGCGTTCCGACCGAAATCGACGACGCGCGACGCCGGTTAACGCAGTTGAAAATTGCCGAGCGACAACTTGTCGACGAAACGGAACCGAGCGCCGTCGCCCGGCTCGCCGAGATTCGCAAAGAAATCGCCGCGAAGACGGAAACGTTGGCGGAGCTGAACTTGCGTTGGGAAAAGGAGAAAAGCGGCGTCGGCGACTCGAAGCGTCTGCGCGAAAAAATCGACGATAAGCAGCTCGAATATAAGAATTTGGACGCGAGCATTAAGGCGGCGTATTCGCGCGGTCAAGCGGTCGACAACGCGGAGTTTCAACGGTTGGCCGAACTTTATTCGGAGGTTCAAAACCTGCAGAAACAACTCGACGCCGTCGAGGAAGAGGAGGAGCGCGCCGCCGAAGCGAACGCAGTTGCAAACGTCGACGCAAACGCCGCGACGAACGGTAACGCGCCGACTTCCGGGATCGCTAAAGCGCCGCCGAAAAAGCTGTTGCGTCAAGTCGTCGGACCGGAGGAAATCGCCGAAATCGTCGCGCTTTGGACCGGCGTCCCGGTCGGACGAATGCTCGAAACGGAGCGGGCGAAACTCCTCGTCTTAGAAGACCGCCTGCACGCGCGGGTCGTCGGACAGGACGCCGCCGTCGACGCCGTGTCGAACGCGGTGCGCCGGAGTCGAAGCGGGCTCCAAGACCCGGGACGCCCGGTCGGTTCGTTCCTCTTCCTCGGCCCGACCGGCGTCGGGAAGACGGAGCTTTGCAAAGCGTTGGCCGAAGCGTTGTTCGACGACGAAAACGCGATCGTAAGAATCGATATGAGCGAGTTTATGGAGAAACACTCCGTCGCGCGGCTGATCGGGGCGCCTCCCGGATACGTCGGGTACGAGGAGGGCGGCGTGTTGACCGAAGCGGTTCGGCGGCGGCCTTACAGCGTCGTTTTGTTCGACGAAATCGAGAAGGCGCACCGCGACGTGTTCAACGTCTTTTTGCAACTCCTTGACGACGGACGACTTACCGACAATCAAGGGCGAACGGTCGACTTCTCGAACGCGCTGATCGTGATGACGTCGAATTTGGGGAGCCGCGCGATTCAAGAGATTGCGTCGCAAGGCGGGACGACGGAAGAACTTAACGAAGCGACGACGCTGATTTTGCGCGAACGGTTTTTGCCGGAATTTCTCAACCGAATCGACGAAACGATCGTCTTCCAACCCCTTGCGAAAGCGGAGATTAGGAAGATTGTCGAGATTCAAACGCGGAAGTTGAAGACGCTCCTCGCGAAGCAAAACGTCGACTTGACGCTAACCGACGCGGCGCTCGACGGAATCGCGGAACTCGGATACGACCCGGCGTTCGGCGCCCGCCCGCTCAAACGCGTTATTCAACAACGGTTGCAAAACCCGTTGGCGTTGGAGTTGCTGAAACGCCCGGCGACGTTCGGCGGGGAAAACGCGCCGCGTCGACAAATTGTCGTCGACTTCGACGGCGGCGAGTTTCGATTTGACGTCGTCGGCGATAAGCGTTGACGTTAAATAAGTTGCGGCATTTAAAAACGAACCGCGTTTTCAACCGGCGACAATCGGAGGAAAACGCGGTTCGGCGTTTCTTGAAACGCTAGTGTTAACGGGTTAACGTTAGTCGGCGAGGCGAACGACGACCGGCTCGGCGGCGTTCTTTTCGACGGTCGTTTCAACCGTCGACGTCTTGTCGCCGACGCGAACGGTTATCCGGTAATCGCCGAGAAAAACGCGAGTTGCGACGTTTCCGGCTTCGTTCGACGTCGCGTCGAGATTCGAGCGCCAAGTTTCGCCGACAAGCTCTTGCCAAACTTTACCGGCCGGAGTCGGCGTCCAATCCGCGCTGAAATACGCCGATTCCGGGCGCCAGTGCGAGCGTTCCCAAAAGCCCCAAACGAGGATTTCGTCGACCGCCGGATGCGAAAACGCCGCCGTCAGAAAGTCGCGCGTAAACTCGGCTTGGAACGCTTTGTCCGCCGCGTCGACGTCGTGTTCGGTGATCGAAATCGGGAGCCCCAACTCGGCGAAACGGTCGAGAATTTCGAGAAGGCGTTCCGGCGGCGTCGCGGTTTGACCGAAATGGCTTTGCATCCCGATTCCGCCGATCGGAGCGCCGGCGTCGATCAGCTTCTTAATCGCCCGAAAATACGACGTTTGCTTGCGGCGGTCGAGCCCTTCGCCGGAAAGAATCCCGTAATCGTTGATGAAGAGGCGCGCGTTCGGGTCGGCGGCTCGCGCTTCTTGGAACCAATCGACGAGAATATCGTCGCCTAAAATCTTTAAAATATCGTTGTTATCGTGAATTTCGTTGACGACGTCCCAATCGACGACGCGGCCTCGCAACGACGACGCTTCGTCGCGGATGTGTTCGCGAATCGCGGCGTCGAGCGCTTCCGGATTCGACGCGAGTTCCCGCCAACGCGGCGTCGAGTTGCGCCAAGACGGCCAAACGAGGCAGTGCCCGCGAACGTCGATTCGGCGTTCGTCGAGCCAATCGAGCGTCCGGAAAACGTCGGCGCGGTTGCGGCGATTTTGCCAACCGAACCATTTGAGGTCGTTTTCAAAAACGGCGCGGTTGCAGTACTTAACGAGGAAGTCGCGGTAGGCGTCGGCGTCGGAGCCTTGCGCGAGAAGGCGCCCGGCGACGACCGCCGTCCCCCAACCGAACGCCGAGCGCGTTTGGCGGATTTCGACCGCGGCGTTCGGAACCGGTTTCCCGTCGGCGTCGACGATTTGTAACGTCAGATCGCCCTTGCGGATTTTCTCGATGCGTTCTTGCGCGGCGGCCCGCCAAGGCGCGTCCGGTTCGGCGCCCTTGTAACGCGGCTCCGAATTACGAAGCGTCGAAACGTCGAAATTTTTTCCGAACGACGAGAGCTTAACGTCGGCGATTTCAACGGTTTGCGGCAAGTAGCCGAGGAAGAAAACGATCGCGCTTTTCCCGGCGTCCCGCGACTCGACGCAGCGGAACGGAAGGGAATAGTCGCGCCAAGCGAGCCCGAGTTCGACGCGCTGGTTCAACGACTTAACGTAAGGCGGATCCGAGGTTTCGAACATCGGCCCGAGCGCGCCGAGCCCCGACTCCGTTTTCGCCGAAACCGTCCGAGCGCGGAATTCGAGGAGGAGGACTTCCCCCTTTTCAACCGGGCGGTCGACGAGAAAACGGAGCGAAAACGCCCAAGGCGATTCCGGCGTTTCGAAAATTTCGCAACGCGCGACCGGGCCGACGCCGTCCGCTTCGTCGACGACGGAAATCGCGCCGATTCGGGTTTTACGAGCGTTCGCGGCGAACGTTTGCGCCGTCGACTCGAAGAGAAGTTCGCCGGTCGGGCGTTCGTCGGAAGTCGCCGTTTCTTGGGCGGTTGCGGAATGCGAAGGAACGGCGAACGAACCGAACGCGGCGGCGAGCGTCAAACCTAAACAGGCAAGCGTTGAAAACGACGGCGAACGGCGATAAAAAAGAGAAAAACGGCGCATCGGGGACTCCTGCGAATGTTGAAAAGGAACGCGACCGAAAAAAGCGTTCGAAAAAGGAACGCGGCGGCGAAACGCGTCGCAAGGAATTTCGCCGCGCCTCCATTTTACCAAAAACGGCGGCGTTTTGCAAGAATCGAGCGAAAAACGAGAAAAAAACGGGCGAAATCGGCGGCGTCGAGCGCGTTTTTCCCCGTTTCTCTTGACTCGACGGCGCAAACTTTCTATAATGCGGCGCCAGTTTCCGACCGTCGGCGAAGTCGGCTTGACGTCGGAATCGGCCGTTTTGATTTTTGGATTTTTGAACAGTTAACTTTCCCCTCTTGTCGCGGCGTCGGCAACGCGTTGAAAAAACGTCGGTTGCGAAACGACGTCGTCGAGGAGTCGACGATGAAGATTGTTTGCGTCGCGGGCGCTCGTCCGAATTTTATGAAAATAGCGCCGTTAATTCGCGTTTTCAAAGAGCGTCCGGAGTTCGAGCCGATTCTCGTTCACACGGGCCAGCATTACGACGAGAAAATGTCGGGGCTTTTTTTCCGCGAACTCGAAATTCCGCTTCCGGACGCAAATTTGGGCGTCGGCGGCGGGTCGCACGCGGTCGCGACGGCGGAGACGATGAAGGCGTTCGAGCGCGTTTGCCTCGACGTTAAGCCGGACGCGGTTCTCGTCGTCGGCGACGTCAACGGAACGCTCGCTTGCGCGTTGGTCGCCGTAAAGCTCGGAATCCCAACGGTTCACGTCGAAGCGGGCCTCCGAAGCGGGGACCGAACGATGCCGGAGGAAATCAACCGAATCGTCGTCGACTCGATTTCCGATTTCCTCTTCTGCACCGAGAAAAGCGGCGTCGAAAACCTTGCGAACGAAGGGGTTGCGTCCGAACGCGTTTTTCTCGTCGGGAACGTGATGATCGACTCGCTCCTTCGAAGCAAAGCGAAGGCCGACGCGCTTCCGACGCTGGAAACGCTCGACTTAGAATCGCGACGGTATGTAACCGCGACGTTGCATCGCCCGCGTCTCGTCGACGACCCGAAGGCGTTCGCCGACGTGTTGGGCGCGTTGGAGGAGATCGCCGCCGAGACGCCGATTATTTTCCCGATTCACCCGCGCACTCGCAACCGCTTGACGGAGTTCGGTTTAGCGGAGCGCGTCGAAAAAATCGCGAACTTGCGGCTCGTCGAACCGTTCGGGTATCTCGACTTTTTGAAGCTGAACGCGAACGCTTTCGCCGTCCTGACCGACTCGGGCGGGCTCCAAGAGGAAACGACGGCGCTGGGCGTCCCTTGCTTGACGCTGCGCGAAAACACCGAGCGTCCAATCACTTGCGAAATCGGAACGAACCGTTTGGTCGGGCTCGACCCGAGCGCGATTTTGACGGCTTGGCGCGAACTAAAGAACGGAACGGCGCGAGTTGGGGAGGTTCCGCCCCTTTGGGACGGGCGCGCGGCGGAGCGAATCGCCGACGTCTTATCGCAAAAATTCGCTCGACGCTAAAAGCGAAAAGAGAACGAAAAGAAAAAAGAAACGATAACGGTTAAACGTTCTAAAGTGTTGGAAAGATTGGGGTTGCGATGAAAGTAACGGTAGTCGGGGCCGGGAACTCCGGTTGCGCGCACGCGGCGATTTTAGCGAAACAAGGCGTCGACGCGACGCTCTTTAAAACGACGAACGGCAAGACTTCGAACGCGTCGAACGACGAAAATTTCGACCGAATCGCGGCGGCGGGCGGCGTCGTCTTGAACGCGCTCGACGGTTCGTCGGAGTTCGTTCCGTTGGCTTGCGTTACTCGCGACCCGAAAATCGCGTTCGCGGAGCCTTCCGACGTCGTTTTGGTCTTGACGCAAACGCTTTATCATCGACAGGTTGCGGAGATTTTGGCGGCGAATCTGAAACGGGCGAAACTACTTCTTGTCGCGCCCGGGTATATGGGAAGTTTCTATTTTTGGCGCGCGTTGCGAGACCGCGTCGAGATTTTCGCCGAGGGGGAGTCGACGCCTTACGACGCTCGGTCGGAGCGGGGCGAGGCGAATATTTGCTTCAAAAACGTTCGGAACGCGCTGAGTTTCGTCGACCCGGCGCGTCGCGAAGAGGGTTTGGAGATCGCCGCAAGTCTTGTCGATACTTACCGTTACTACCGACGCAACGTCGCGGAGTCGGCGCTGCACAACCCGAATTTGATCGTTCACACGGTCGGCGCGATCACGTCGGCGGCGCGCATCGAGTACGCCAAGGGCGAGTTTTGGATGTACCGCGAAGCCTTTACTCCCGCGATTTGGCGACTTGCGGAGCGTCTCGACGACGAGAAAAAGGCGGTTTTGGCGGCGCTCGACTGCGAGCCGTCGCCCTATCTCGACGAGTGCAAGTTCCGCAACGAACCGGATTTAAGCGTCGACGCGCTCGAAACGTTCCGGCGGTACGGTCGCGAGGGCGGGCCGAAGGGGCCGACGTCGGTGAACACGCGCTACCTTTACGAAGACGTCCCGAACGGTTTGGGCTTGCTAAGTTCTTTGGGCGCGGCGCTTGGAATTGCGACGCCGATCGCCGATTCGCTGATTTCGATCGGCGGCGCTCTTCTCGGTCGCGATTTCCGAGCGGAGGCGCGAACCCTTGAAAAATTGGGCGTTACGTTGGCCGACGTGCGAGCGACGCATCGTCGTTGAATCTTTTGACGACGCCTTGTCGAACGCCGCGTTTTCGTCGCGAGACGAAACGCGGCGCTTTTTTTGCCTTTTTCTTTCTTGTTCTTGCTTACTTTCTCGTTTATTTCCTTGCAAACGGCGGCGCGCGTCGGTATAATGAAAAGCGCAAGGTTCGCGACGCCTTGCCGAATCTCAAAAAAAACTCGAACGAAAGAACGGCGAAACGACGTCGCTTAACAACCGCCCGCGTTGTCGCAACGTTAAGCAACGCCGCGACTTCCGGCTAAGGAAACGCCCAATGAAATACGAATGCAACGATCCGCGCCTCCCGTCGACTCATCTTACCGACAAGGAAATCATTCGACTTTGCTTAAAACTCGGCGACGTTTTCGAAATTTCCACCGAGCGTTTCTGCGTATTTTACGCCGGTCGTTTAGAAAGCTCCCGTTCCTTTTATTTGACATGGCCGACTCTTGGAAAGCCGTACGTCGTTTCGCCTCGCGGTTATATTTACGGCCAAGTCGTTTACGATATTTTACTCCCCGACTGGAACCATGGCCGACGCCGCCAACTCCTCCGTCTGTTCGAAGGCTCCTTCGCCGAACCGATGGAAACGCAAGACGTTTTGCGCTTACCGACGCAGTTTCACGCGTATGTCGACCATTTTCTCCCCGGCCCCTTACGAGCCGACGACGTCCTGCGCGTCGTTGGAAACGTCGAGCCGCCGGAACGTTACCGCGAACCGCCGATAACGAAGCGTTGCGAGTTTTACAAACCTTGGAAACAAAAGATTTGGACGGTCGGAACGAACGTTTACGCGCCGGAGGGCCCGGAACGTCGCACCGTCGGCCCGATTCTTCCCGACGAATATAAAAATTGCCCCGACGGCGAAGTACTTCAATCCGACGACGGAACGCTCGTCCTTTTAGACCGTTGGGAAGCGGGTTGGACGGATTCCAGCGATACGGAGCCGACGCCGCCGGCGAAAGTCATCCCGCATGAAGAGCCGAATTGGGCGGATTGGGACGCAATTAGCGAGAGGCGAGAATTTGAAATATGGTGGGAAAATCATCATAATGAAAATTTCCCTTACTCGCTCGTCGATCCTTGGAAGATTGTTCCGAAGCAGCGCCAGGCCCAAAAGCGTCGCAACTCGATTAAAAAACCGCTGTTGCAATTTTTGAACGAGTTCGACCGAATCGCGCAAACCTACGAGGAAATCGGCGACACGGACGTCCGGGAGCAAATCCGCGCCGCGCTAAACGACGGTTACGTAACGCCTAAGGACGATTTCGCGCTCCCCGAGACGTTCGGAATGTTCGAACCGGACGGAAACGCGCAAGTCGGCGCCGCGTTGCGCCAATTCCTCGCCGCCGCGAACAAAATCGCCGCGCAACGCAAAAACCTGCAAACCGCGAAAGGTCGCCTGCGCTCCATTCAAGACGAGAACGTAACGTCCGACGCCGGGACGCTT
>JAZQAP010000016.1:0-2813 GCA_045545275.1 Thermoguttaceae bacterium
TTCCGATTCCGGCGACGAAACCGCCTCGATCGCCGCTTGGGCTTGGGCGCTTTCCCGCGCGCTCGACTGCCTCGAAACGCTCCCGGAAATCGACGCGACGAAAGCGATCGTCGCCGGACACTCGCGCTTGGGCAAAACCGCGCTTTGGGCGGGCGCGCAAGACGAACGTTTCGCCGCCGTTATCTCGAACAACTCCGGTTGCGGCGGAGCGGCCCTTTCCCGTCGCGAGTTCGGCGAAACGGTCGCGAAAATCAACAAAACGTTCCCGCATTGGTTCTGCGACAATTTCAAGAAATACGGCCCGAACGTTAACGCGCTCCCGTTCGACCAACACGAGCTGATCGCCCTCATTGCGCCGCGCCCGGTTTACGTCGCTTCCGCGACGCGCGATACTTGGGCCGACCCGAAAGGCGAGTTCCTCTCCGCGCTCGGCGCCGACCCGGTTTACCGTCTTCTCGGAACCGACGGCTCCGGCGACGTCAAAGAACAGCCGAAACCGGACGTCTCCGTCGGCGCGACGATTCGCTATCACCTCCGAACCGGCGGACACGACGTTACCGACTTCGATTGGATTCAATATCTCGACTTCGCCGACGAAACCGTTGTCAACAAACGTTAAAATCGGCAAACTCCGCCCCGGCGCGGCGGCTTTCAACCGCTAAAATTAACAAACTCCGCTCCGACGCCCCGATCGCTCCGTTTTAACGCCGCGACGCGTCGGCGGGCGGACGCGCCGTCAAGAAAAACGCTCAAAAGCGGCGGAAAATCGCCCCGTTTCGGTTGATTTTCCGCCGTCGACGCGTTAAAATAAACGACGAACGAAACGCGAACCGCCGCCGTCGCTCTCCTTTTCGGCCCCGACGTCGCCGTTTTCCGCTTCAAAATTCATTCCCGTTTCAAAAATCCCCCGTTTCCGACGCTCGACGCCTCGGGAACGCGACGAAAGGAACGCCCTATGTCCTCCATTTTACGCCGTTTCACTCGCCCGGCGCTCGCCGCGACCGCCGCGACGCTCCTTCTTTCCGGCGCCGCTTTCGCGCAACAAAAAGCGAATTACGACGAAGCGAAAGTTCCGAAGTTCGACCTTCCGAACCCGCTCGTCGCCGCCGACGGAACGAAAATCGAAACCGCCGACGATTGGCGCAACAAACGCCGCCCGGAACTGCTCGACCTCTTCGCTCGCGAAATGTTCGGCAAGCGTCCGTCCGTCGCGCCGGAAAAAATCAAGTTCGAAGAGCTGACGTCCGACGCGAACGCGCTCGGCGGCAAAGCGACCCGCAAAGAAATTCGCGTCTATTTCGACGCGCCGAACGCCGCCCCGAAAGCCGACGTTCTCCTTTATATCCCGAACGACCGCAAGGCTCCGGCGCCGGTCTTCGTTATGCCGAACTTCCAAGGCAACTGGACGACGACCGACGACCCGGGCGTCGCCGCGCTCGACGTTAAAGACCGAACCCGCAACGCGAACAAGAAACCGGACGAAGTTCGCGGCGTCGCCAAGAGCCGTTGGGCGATCGATAAAATCGTTTCTCGCGGTTACGCGCTCGCGACCGTTTATTACGAAGAAATCGACCCGGACAAACACGACGGTTTCAAAAACGGCGTTCACCCGCTCTTCGGCGAACGTTCCGACGCCGGCGACGAACCGGGCTCCATCGCCGCTTGGGCTTGGGGGCTTTCCCGCGTCCTCGATTGTCTCGAAACGCTCCCGGAAATCGACGCGAAAAAAGCGATCGTCGCCGGACACTCCCGACTCGGCAAGACCGCGCTTTGGGCGGGCGCGCAAGACGAACGTTTCGCCGCCGTTATCTCGAACGACTCCGGTTGCGGCGGGGCGGCGCTGTCGCGTCGCGAGTTCGGCGAAACGGTCGCGATCATCAACAAATCGTTCCCGCACTGGTTCTGCGAAAACTTCAAGAAATACGGCGCCGACGTTAATTCGCTTCCGTTCGACCAACACGAGCTGATCGCCCTCATTGCGCCGCGCCCGGTTTACGTCGCCAGCGCGACGCTCGACCAATGGGCCGACCCGAAGGGCGAATTCCTCTCCGCGCTTTACGCCGACCCGGTTTACCGTCTCCTCGGAACCGACGGAATCGGCGACGTCAAAGAACAGCCGGGCCCGGACGTTTCGGTCGGTTCGACGATTCGTTATCACCTCCGAACCGGCAAGCACGACGTGCAAGATTTCGACTGGGAGCAATACCTCGACTTCGCCGACGAAACGGTTTTAAAGCGTTAAAAATCGTTAAATTCGCTTCGTTCGTTATTTTTTAACGTCGGAGCGTTCGTTCTCGCGCTCGACGGCGCCCGGTTTCGACTCGGCGCCGTCGAGTCGTTCGTCGACGAGGGAAGTTCTTTTCGCGCTTTTCTCCCTTATATTAATTAATAACGACAAAAACGCCCCGCCGGAGCCGTCCGCATGCCGTCGCCCGCCCCCGTTTCCGCCGTTTCCGTTCCCGTCCGCTCGACGCGCCGTCCGTCGCCGTTCGTTTGGTTAATCGTCGCGACGTTGCTGATTCGCGGCGCCGTTCTTTTTTCGGCGCCTCATTCCTTTAACGCCGACCCGGACGATTACCGGCGCTTAGCGGAAAACTGGGCCGTTTACAACGTTTTCGGAACGGAAACAACGCCGACCGCGTTCCGTCCGCCCCTTTACCCTTGGACGCTCAAAACGTTCGTCTTCCCGCTAACCCGCGCCGACGAACGCCCCGCCGCGCTCAACGTCGCCGACGCTTCGCCCCAAGCCCCCAATTCGCCCGACGCCCCCGTTTCCCCCAATTTAACGCCAACTCCCGCCGACGCCGACGCCG
>JAZQAP010000017.1:0-2181 GCA_045545275.1 Thermoguttaceae bacterium
CGGCGCGATCGTCTTGAGCGGTTCCGTCGTTATCACGTCGGAATACGTCGACGAATTCGGCGAAACGAAGTACTACGACATTACGATCGACGGTCGCAACGAAACGCAACTCTTCGTCAAGACCGGCGAAGGCGACGTCGAATTCCGCGGTTTCACGTTTACGAACGGTAAAGCGACCGGCGAAAACCAAAACGGCGGCGCGTTCGAACTTCGCGAAGGTTCGCTCTCCTTGGTCGACTCGGTCGTCGCGAACAACTACGCCTCGAAAGACGGCGGCGCGGTTTACCAAAACGGCGGCGTCTTCTTCGCGGTCAACACCGTTTTCTACGGCAACGAAGCGAAGCGTTACGGCGGCGCGATCGCGGCCGACGCGGGCAAGGTTTACGTTTACAACTCGACGATCGCGCTGAACGAAGCCGGGATTTACGGCGGCGTTTACTCCGAAGACGGCTTGGTTACCCTCGCCAACTCGATCGTCGCGCAAAACGGCGGCGCGCAAAACGTCGACGTTCGCGCTCAAAACCTCGAAGCGACGACGAACCTCATCGGCGGGATGGACGCTTGGCGCACCGTCGCCGGTCTGAACGGCAACGTCGTCGGCACGGTTCTTTCGCCGACCGACCCGCGCTTCGTCTCGACCGACCCGACCTCGGAAGACTTCCTGCGTTTGAGCGCCGATTCCCCGGCGATCAACTCCGGTTCGAACGTTTACGCGTTCGGCCCGGACGGCGTTCGCCTCAAGTTCGACCTCAACGGCGACGAACGCGTCGTCGGAACGGTCGTCGACATGGGCGCGTTCGAATCGCAATACCTCGACGTCCCGTCGACGGTCGTTACGACCCTCGCCGACGTCGTCGACCAAGCGGACGGTTTGATTTCGCTCCGCGAAGCCCTCGCTTACGCCGAAGAAGGCGCGAAGATTACCTTCGACCTCGGCATGGGCGCGGCCGACGCGACGATCCGCCTCGAAAACGGCGCTCTGACGCTCGACAAGTCGATTATCCTCGACGCGTCGAACATTCCGGGCGGTTTGACGATCGAAGGCGACGGCGACCGAATCCTCAATATTGAAAACGGCGCCGAAGTTACGCTCGAAAATATCGTCCTGACCGGCGGCGAAGCGAACGAAGGCGGCGCGATCTATATGGAATCGGGCAAGCTGACGGCGATCAACTGCGTTATTTACGGCAACGAAGCGGCGAAGACCGGCGGCGCGATTTACGCGATCGGCGGCGACGTCAAGCTCCTGAACACGACGATCGCCGGCAACGAAGCGCAAAACTTCCCGGGCGTTTACTTCGGGAACGCGAACGGCCTCTTCGAGCTGCAAAACTCGATTATCGCCTCCAACGCTTCCGAAACGTCCGCCGCGCTCGAAAATTACGACCTGCACGTTACCGGAACCTTCGCCGCGACCGCCAGCCTCGTCGGCGCCGCGACCGAAGCGCTCCAAGCGTATAACGGCGTCAACGGCGTCCTCGTCGGTTCGCCGGAAGCGTTCGTCGACGCAGGTTTCGTCGACGAAGCCTCGAACAACTACGCTTTGAGCGCGACCTCGCCGGCGGTCAACAAGGGGTCGAACCGCCTGATCGGTCAAGCCGGTTACTACGCGTCGATTCTCCTGTCCGGCTCGAACGTTCGCGTCGTCGCGACCGACCTCAACGGCGAAGCCCGCTTGGTCGGCGGCACGGTCGACATGGGCGCCTACGAATACCAAGTCGCGACGGAAGTCCCGTCGGTCGTCGTTACGACCGCGCAAGACGTCGTCGACCCGTTCGACGGTTTGATTTCGCTCCGCGAAGCGATCGAATACGCCGGAAGCGCGTACAACGTCGACGGATACGTTCAAAAAATCGGAACGAGAATCACGTTCGACGCCTCGCTCGCCGGTAAGACGATCGCGCTCGCCGAAACGCTCGACATTACGAAGTGCGTTACGATCGACGCGGTCGGTTTGAAGGGCGGTTTGACGCTCGACGCGGGCGGCCAATTCGTCGTCGTTAAGATCGACGCGGTTCCGGATACGCAAGCCTCCGAAGTCGTTTTGGCCGGCTTGACGATCACCGGCGGTTTCGCCGAGTGCGGCGCGGGCGTCTACTGCGTCGACGGCGACGTCGAAATTTTGAACTGCGTTATTTACGGCAACGAAGCGCGCGAAGGCGCGGGCGTTCGCGTCGACGC
>JAZQAP010000018.1:0-3058 GCA_045545275.1 Thermoguttaceae bacterium
GCAGTACGACGCCGTCGGATTGACGCGCCGTTTCGGCAAGGTTTCCTATCGTCGCTTTCGAACGATTAAGTTGATTAGAATCGAGCGCGAAGAGGCGGCGCGTTTGAACCCGGCGTTGGCGACCTTCGAGGCGGCGCAAGCGAAAAGGAAAAAATAACGCCGTCGACCGCGTTTTTGTCGTTGCGATTTTCGCGTCGCGACGTTATAATAAGAAGCGCGTCGCGTTCGACCGCCGCAAAAGGCGGCGCGATTCGAGCGTTTTTCGGCGCCGAGCGACGACAAAATCGGAGGAAATTTCAATGACGAACGTTTTTTCGCAACATAACGAAACTTCTCGACGCGCGTTTTTGAAGCGGGCGGCGTTGCTTTGGGGCGCGTTGGCGACGGCGAACGGCGCTTGGCCGCTCGATTGGCGACAAACGTCCCCCGCCGAGTTTACCGACGGCCCGGAACCGACCGCCGACGAAATCGGCGCCGCGATTTGCGTTTTGAGCGAAACGTCGGGCCCGAAGTGGTCGGACGAGCGGCTGAAGGCGGCGCTGACGATTCAGCGTTCGGTCGACCGGCTCGAAGCGAAGGATTTTAACGATTATTTCAACGGTTCGCCCGAGAACGCGGCGCGTTGGATCGCCGAACGGGGCGTTTTGCGCTTCCTCGACGCCGGATTCGACAAGATTTTGCGCGAAGTTCTGGCGACCGAAGTCGCCGAAGGAACCGTCGTTTTTTGGCAAATTTACAATATGGGTTACGTCGTCAAAACGCCGACGCAAACGTTCGCGATCGACGTTCGGCACCGCCGCGCGCCGGAGTTGGAACCGCTCGTCGATTTCACGTTGATCACGCACAACCACGGCGACCACTTCACGCGCTCGTTTTGCCAAGCGATGGAGGCGGCGGGAAAACCGGTCGTTTCGAATTTCCTCGACAATCGCTGGAAAACCGGCCCGGACGGCGGCGAGTACGAGTTCGGCGACGCGAAAATCCGCGTTAATTTGGTCGATCACAACGCGAAACTCCGCCGCTTCGTCTCGACTTACGAGATCGATTGCGGCGCGGCGACGGGAAATCGCGTCGTTTATCACGTCGGCGACGCTTGCAATTTCGCGCAGTTGACGCCGGAAAAACCGGTCGACGTCTTCGTTCCGCACTTGGCCGTCGGACTCGACGTTCCGAAATGCGTTAAGGAAACGTTAAAGCCGAAACTTACCTTGCTTTCCCATATTCTCGAACTGGCGCACGATATCGACAAATGGCGTTGGTCGTACAAGTACGGACTGGGAATTTGCGCAAAATGCGCGAGCGATTCCGTCTTGCTCCCCGTTTGGGGCGAAAAAATCGTCGTCGGCGGTTGAGCGTCGACGGCGAAAGGGGGCGCAAAGCCGAGCCGTCGGTCGATTCGAGCGACGGTCGGTCGTTAACGGCGCCTCGTTAAAAAGTTGAAAACCGTTCGAACCGTCGCGTTCGAGCGGTTTTTTTATTGCCGGACGGCGTTAAAGGCGGTTAAATAGGACGCGGGAACGATAAAATAGGAAAAATACGCAAAAAGGAGGGAGAATATCGCGCCCCCCGGTTGTTTTTTTAGCCGTTTCGGTTATGATGATAGAAACGGACGCGATAATTTTATCGGTTGCGTTGAATTTAAGGGAGCGAGCGGTTTGAAGGAACGCGGATGAAGATTTTTTTAGGCGGCGGGAGGTCGCGTGAAGAATTTCGAGCGGTCGAGCGAGACGTTCGGCGGGCGGCGGAGCGTTTCGGCGCGTCGACGGTCGCTTTCGATGCGTTCGACGGCGGCGCTTTGGACGATTCGACGGCGCGAACGCTTTTCGACGTCGATTTTTTCGTTCTTTGCCGGTCGTTTCCGAACGAATTTTCGCCCGCCGACGTCGAGCGATTGCGGAGAATCGCGCCCCTTGCGCCGATCGCGCTCGTCGCCGGGACGCTTTGCGAAGGCGAGAACCGAACCGGCGCGACCTTTCCCGGAACGCGGCGTTTTTATCCGGAGACTTGGCGCTCGACCGGGCGACGCGAGTTTTTCCGCTTTTTCGCCGAAAGCGCCGGGCTTTTCGTCGCGTCGCCGCTGGAAACTTGGGGGGATTGGCGCGTCGCGGAGGCTCGACGGGAAGCGAAGCGGGGGCGGAGCGAAACGACGTCGGAAACGGCGGCGTTAAATTCGGAAAAAACGGCGAAATTGGGAACTCCGGCGGAGTCGGTCGCGATTTTTCCCGGCGGCGACGCGGCGTTGGGGCGGCTGTTGCGGGACGAGTTCGCCGAACGCGGCGCTTCCGTTCGGCTCGGCGCGGTTCGACGGCTCGAACGTTTCGCCGATTTCTCGCCGACGCGGGTCGTCGTCGACGCGGTCGATCTTGCGGCGACGAGTTTGCTCGACGAGTTGCGGGCGATTCGAACGGCGTTTCCGGCGGCGGCGCTCGACGTTCTCGGCTTTGCGCCGCGTCGCGATGAAGTTGATTTCTTGGAGCAAAAATCCGGCCTCGGCGCCGTTCGCGTCGTCGCCAAACCGTTCGACGTCGACTTTTTGACCGGCGCGGCGTTTTAGGCGGGTCGACGTTTTCGCGGTTTCTTGAAACGGCGGCTCGCGTTTTCTTGATTTTTCCCGGCGATTCTGTTATAATGGGGCGACCGTCGTTGCGTCGGCGGTTTTCTTTTCGGTTGGACGCGGCGCGTCGAATCGAATAAAAATCTTGGATTGTCGTTTTAATTGATTATTGAAAGTTAAGGGGAAAACGGTGCGAAAACGGTTGCGACGTAAAACGGCGGCTTTAACGGTCGCGTCGATTTTGTCGGCGGCGCTTGGCGGTTCGTCCGACGTTTGGGCGAACGACGGGCCGGAAACGCGAACGATAACGAAGGCGGCGAAAACGGCGGAGGCGACGGAGACGGCTTGGGACGCGAAGGCGTTCGGCGACGTTTCGGCGTTCGCTCCGGACGCGGCGGTCGATTGGAAAACCGGGTTCGCGACGCCGCCGGCCGGATACGGCGAAGTCCCGTTTTGGTGGTGGACGGGCGAAAAGCTCGACGCCGAGCGGCTCCTTTGGCAAAT
>JAZQAP010000019.1:0-2160 GCA_045545275.1 Thermoguttaceae bacterium
GTCAAAAAAATTCCGAAAAAAATCCCGACGAGGAGCGCCCCGCCCGAAAATCCCGCGCCCTTTAAGAGTCGTTTTAATCCTTGATTCATCGACGTTTATCCCTTGCGTTCCGCCGTTCCAAGCGACGCCGTTCCCCCCATGCGTTTCGCCGTCCCAACGACGCGCCGCTCGCTCATTCGTTTTCGCTTTCTTTCCATTATTTTACCGTCGAATCGCCGTTTGAAAAGCCGTCGCGTTCGGTTTCTTGCGTCGCCATCGGAACCGGCGTCATAACCGGCGTCTTTGATTTAATTATTATCAAACAATTTTCTTTTAAATCAAACGCGTTCCATTTGTTCAATTTTACCTCTCGATATTTCGAAAAAAATTTTAAAAAAGGCGCTAACTTGCTTGAAAAACGTGTTTGCTTCGTCTACAATTGAAGGAGCGCAACGTCGCTTTCGACGAATTTTAAATCGCCCCCTTGTTCAACCTCTTCGCAAGCCTATGTCGAAAGATCGCCAATCGTTTATTTACGACGAATCGTCCCTTTGCGAATATAAAATCGCCGACGACGGCGCCGAACTCCTCCGCGTTCGCGATAAAAACGCGACGTCGCTCGTCGTTCCGAGCGAACTCGGCGGTCGTCCCGTTAAGCGACTCGACAGCTCGGCGTTTTCCGATTGCGCCAAGCTAACGCAAATCGTTCTCCCGTCGACGCTTACAGAAATAGGCGTGTTCGCGTTCTCCGGTTGTTCGGCGTTGGAGTCGCTCGACATTCCCGCGTCGCTCGAAAGTATCGACGCCAAAGCGTTTGAGGGTTGCGACGCGCTAACGACAATTCGCGTCGCCCCGGAAAACGCTCAAATCCGCGTCGTCGACGGACTTTTGCTAACTCGCGGCGGCAAAACGCTTACGTTCTGTCCGCGAACGAAGACGGGCGTTTGCGTCGTTCCCGAAAGCGTCGAAGAAATCGGGCCTCAAGCCTTTCAGGGTTGCGGAGCGCTAACGCAAATCGTTTTGCCGCCGAGCGTTACGACAATCGCCCCCCGCGCGTTCGAAGCCTGTCGTTCGTTGACGCAAATCGTTTTTTCACCGAATGTTAAGGAAATCGGCTGGAGCGCGTTCGAAGGCTGTTCGGCGTTAACGCAAATCGAGCTTCCCGACGCGCTTGAAACGCTCGGCATACACGCTTTCAAGGACTGCGCGGCGTTAACGGAAATCGTTTTATCCCAAGGCGTTAAAGCCGTCGGCGGAGCCATTGTAAACTGTTCGTCGCTAAAAGCGTTTCGCGTCGCGCCCGAAAATCGCCAATTTCGCGCCGTCGACGGCGTTTTGCTAAGTCGCAACGGCAAAACGCTTTACCATTGCCCTTGCGGAAAAATCGGAACCTACGTCGTTCCGGAAAGCGTCGCGAAGATCGCCGAGAACGCGTTTTATCAATGTTCGAAACTTACGGAAGTCGTTTTACCCCAAGGCGTTAAGAAAATAGCAAACAGCGCGTTCTACGATTGTTCGGCGTTGGCGCAAATCGAGCTTCCGGAAACGCTCGAAACGGTCCGCGAATACGCGTTCTACAAATGCGCTTCGCTAACGGAAGTCGTTTTGCCGAAAGGCGTTAAGAAAATAGCGGACGGCGCGTTCTCCGACTGTTCGGCGTTGACGCGCATCGAGTTCCCGGAAACGCTCAAAACGATCGGCGCCGAAGCGTTCGAAGAATGCATTTCGCTGACGGAAGTCGTTTTACCGTCGGGCGTTACGAAGATCGCGCCCTACGCCTTTTCCGACTGTTCGGCGTTGACGCGCGTCGGGCTTCCGGAAACGCTCGAAACGATCGGGCGCGAAGCGTGTCGCGACTGTTCGTCGCTCACCAAAGTCGTTTTGCCGCCAAGCGTTACGAAGATCGGCGTCGAAGCGTTCGGCTCCTGCGCGGTGCTAACGGACGTCGTTTTATCGCCCAACGTCGCCAAAATCCCGCTCTGCGCGTTCGTTAGATGCGCTTCGTTGCGTCGCCTCGTTATCCCGGAAAGAGTCGAAAAAATCGACGAATACGCGTTCGACTCTTGCTCCGCCGACTTAACGCTTTGCGGAACAAGCGGTTCCGTCGCGGAAAAATTCGCTCGCAAACGCGGTTTTCGCTTCGAAGCGCGTTGACGCCGCGTCGCGTTAACCGGTTCCTAA
>JAZQAP010000020.1:0-6387 GCA_045545275.1 Thermoguttaceae bacterium
ATCCGACTTCGGGTGAACGAGGTAAACTTTGCTCGCGAACTCCGCCACATATTCGGCGCCCTCGACCGCGGAGTCGCCGCCGCCGACGACGACGACCGGACGATCGCGAAAACGCGGGAGCGCTCCGTCGCAAACGGCGCAAGAACCGACGCCTTTATTTTTAAAGCGCGTTTCCGACGGCAATCCCAACCAACGCGCCGACGCTCCGGTCGCGACGATTACCGACCGCGCCCAAACGGTTTCGCCGTCCGAACCGGTCAGTCGGAACGGTCGTTGCGAAAAATCGACCGAAACGACGTCCTCCGAAACGATTCGCGCGCCGAAATTTTCCGCTTGCCGACGCATTAATTCGACCAACGCCGGACCGAAAATCGCGCGACGAACGCCCGATTCGAGCGCCTCCGGAGGCAAGTACGCCGAACGCTCGTCGCCGAGCGCGCTCGTCAACCCCGCCGCCCAGTCGCCCGCCGGAAAGCCGGGATAATTTTCGACTTCCGTCGTCGTCGACAGCTGCCCCATCGGAAGCGTTCCGCCCTCTTGATTTTCGCCGGAAAACGCGCCTTCGAAAACGACCGGCGCAAGAGCCGCTCGCGCCGCGTAAATCGCCGCCGTCCAAGCCGCCGGGCCGCTCCCGATCGCGACGACGTTTTCAACTCTTTTTTCCGCTTCGGTATTCAGATTTTCGCTCATTTTCCTTCTCGTCGTTCCTCGCTTCGTCTCCGCGACGCTCGGCTCGCGCTCGTCGTAATTATTAAGTTATCGCAAGCAAAAGGCGCGACGTCAAGAAAATTTTGGTCGATTCGCGTTCTTTTTTTCAGAAATGCAAGAAGCGTCGCCGTTTCAATCGGAAACAACGACGCTTCTTGCGCAAACGCTAAACTTTTTACGCTTTCGCCAACTTCGCCAAACCCGTCATCTTCTCTTAACGGCGAGTCGGCGGCGCGAATTGCAACGGCAACCCGTCGTCCTCGAAGAGCGGTTCGGCGACCGGGCCGCGACGCGCGCCGTTCGGAATCGGTTTCGGCGCGTCCAACGGCGACGGTTCCGCGATTCGGTTGATCGACGTCGGCAACTCCTCGACGGCGCCCGCGCCCTCGACGTTTTCGGCGGAATCGTCGGCCAAGCCGAAATCGAGTTCAAGCGCGCTCGTTTCCGGCTCCGCGTAAGGCCCGAGCGGTTTCGCGTCGACGGTCGCCGCCGGAAACGCGGAGCGCGAAACGCTCGGAGTCGCCGCCGATTCTTCCGTCGAAATCGTTTTCGGCGCGAAAACTCCGTCGGTCGAAACGCCGTTCGCGCCGTTCCATTCGTTAAACGCGCCGTATTCCGCGCCGTTTTCACAAACTTCCGTTGCGAACGACGCGCCTTCGCTTCCGGAGTAAACGGCGGCCCCGACCGGCGCGAACGTCCCGGAAGGAACGACGTATCCGACCGAACGCGCTTCCGAAATCAAACGCGTTTTCGCCTTCGAACGCCCGAACTTCCAAAAGACGCCGCCGTCGGAATCGGCGTTTTTCGCGCAAATTTTGTTCCAAAGCGTCGTCGGCGACCACCGTCCGCGCTCCGTCGTTTCCGGATATGCGTTCTCATACGCCGACCGCGTTTCTGCGTCCATCAGCTCGACGTCGGCCGCCGGAACGTACTCGGCGCGAGCGCAAATCTTTCGCCCGGACGGCGTCGGACGGTACAGCGGCGACGAAAGTCCTCCGCTCGGCGAATTCGACTGCATCCCGTATCGCCCGGTCGCCGGCGCGCCCTTGAAGGTGTTTTTGTCCCAAATCAGCGAACTCGGACGATGCGCGATTTTGTTCGAAAAAACGCGAGCGTCGTCCAAAATCGGGTAAACTTTTTCGCTCAATTCTTCGGCGTTGCGGACGATGCGGCGCAGCGAGTCGGCCGTTTCTTGGTCGGCCAACATCCCGAGCGGCGTCGTCGGGTCTTCGAATTGCGCTTCCAACTCGCTCGCCAGCGACGCGATGTTAAGCATCATCGACTTCACCTCCGCCGCGCCTTCGTTCAGCGACGTCATAATCTCCGGGCCCAGCTCCGAAAGGGACGTCGTAAAACAGTTAACGTTGTCCAAATTTTTGTCGACCAAATCGAACGTCGTTTCGGCGCGCGCCATCGTTTGCCGAGCGTCGCCGGCCAACGCGTTGGCGTTCTCCATCAACGAATCGACGCGTTCCAAAATTTGCGGAACCTCCGACGCGGCGCGGCGAA
Source organism: Thermoguttaceae bacterium (assembly GCA_045545275.1). Taxonomy (GTDB): domain Bacteria; phylum Planctomycetota; class Planctomycetia; order Pirellulales; family Thermoguttaceae; genus RUG369. Next base: position 2,218 of record JAZQAP010000020.1, read on the forward strand.
TATCGGCGTTGAGCTGTTCGTCGGCGACGATCGAATCCATGTGCGTCGCGAGGGAGTCGATGGAAGCGAGCGCCTCCCCGACTTCGGCAAAGATTCTTTGCAACCGCTCTTTTTTCGCGTTCAACTCCGCCTCGTCGCCGAGAAAATCGTTGAGTTTCAGCGTCAACGCGGCCACTCCGCCCGCCGCTTCCTCGATTTTTTTCAGCGCGCCCGCCAAGTCGCCTTCGATATTGGAGACGGTGCCCATCAAGTCGCCGCCGGCTTGCCCTTGAATAGGTTTGTCGCCGCTAACTTCGACGATCTCCCCCGTAAATTCGGGATTTTTGACAAATTCGATCGCCGCGTCCCCTAAAATCGTTCGATTAATCTTAACGGTTTCGTTCGTGTAAATTTTCGCGTTAGGATTCAGTTCAAAAGTAACCTCGACGCGCGCGTCTTTCTTGTCGTCGACCAAATCGACCGAATAAACGCGACCGATTTTGATGCCGTTTTTCAAAACGAGGGAGTTCTGCGTAACGCCGGCCGCCTTTTCAAAGGAAATCGTCAGCCGTTTGCCGCCGCCTCCGACGAAAAAGCCTTTCCCGGAGCCGAACAAAATCGTCATAATAAAGACGCCGGCGACGATTCCGATCACCATCATCCCGATGAAAAATTCCATTCTTCGGTTAGCCATCGTTATTTTCGCTCCTTCGATTCCCGACGCCTTAAGCGCGTCGCGTTTCGTTTTTCGACAAGTTTTACGTTTAAGAAGTTTTATTCGTCAAATTCCGCGCCGACCGCTCGTCTTTCGCGACTTGCGCCGTCGCCGTCGTTCGCACTATTTACGCTTTTTATATTATCCGCGCCGTTTGCGTCGTCAACGCCCGCCGGACATTTCGCGGAGCCGTTCCCCCGCTTCGCCGCGAATGAACTGCGCGACGCGGCGGTCGGTCGCTCGCTCGATTTCCTCCGGCGTTCCGTCGAAAATCGTTTGCGGTTCGTCCGGCTCGAGCCGCGAATGCGGGTAAAGCATCACGATTCTGTCCGCGACCTTCGACGCCGACTTCATGTCGTGCGTGATGAGGACGCCCGCGACGCGGCGCCGGTCGCGCGCCGAAATCATCAGTTCGTTGATCACGTCGCTCATGATCGGGTCGAGCCCGGTCGTCGGCTCGTCGTAAAGCATCAGTTCCGGCTCCATCGCGAGCGCTCGAGCGAACCCGACGCGCTTGCGCATCCCGCCGGAAATTTCGGCCGGCGTCTTGTTCGCGACGATTCGCGGGTTGAGCCCGACTTCCTCGAGCAAACTTTCGACGCGTTCCTTAATCTCCGAGCGACGCATATTTCGCCGATGTTGGCGCAACGGGAACGCGACGTTCTCGGCGATCGTCATACTGTCGAAAAGCGCCGCCATTTGAAAAACGAAACCGTAATGCGTTCGAATTTCGGTCAACGCTTTACCGGAAACGCGCGCCAGATCTTTCCCTTTAAAAAGGACGCGTCCGGTCGTCGGCGCGATCAAGCCGATCATATTCTTTAAAAGCACCGTCTTGCCGCACCCGCTCTCGCCGATGACCGCGACCGTTTCGCCGCGACGCACCTTCAAGTTAATGTCGCGCAAAACTTGGTTTTCGCCAAAAACCACGTTCAAGTTCTGAATTTCAAGGAGCGGAGGCCGACGACGCAACACCTTTTTGACGCCGTTTTCAACGACGACCGCGCCCTCGATCGTTCGTTCGAGGACGATTTCGCGCCGCTCCGTCGCCGCGTCGCCCTCCGGATTCGACTCGCCGACCAAATTCGGGAGCGAATAAGGCCGAGCTTCGTTTTCGACGTTCGGCTCGACGCGAACCGGTTTCGATTCGCCGTTCGTCGCCGCGTCGTCCTTTTTCGTTTCGTCGGTCGTCATTGCCTTTTCTCCGTTTCGCCCGTTTTCTCGACTTTACGCTTTTAGCCCGTTTTCGCGATTCGCCGCGTTTAACCTATTTTACGCTTCTTCTCCGTTTCGCGTCAAATCATGCTCCCCTTGGGCCCGCCGAGGAAATGCGTTTGAATTTGGTCGAGTCCGATGCCGAGGAGCAGGTCGAGGAACAAAATCGCGACGAACGAAATGACGAAGGAACTCGTCGCCGCCTTCCCGACGCCCTCGGCTCCCGCGCCGCAACGGAAGCCTTGATGGCAGCAGATCAACGCGATCGCGGCGCCGAAAAAGACGCTCTTAAACATCCCGGCGAACACGTCGAACATCCCGACCATATTCCGCGAATATTCCCAATAATAACTCCAGTCGACGCCGAGCAACTTGATGCTAAAAAACGCGCCGCCGACGACGCCCATCAAGTCGGCGAAGAGCGTCAACCCCGGAATCAGCGTCAAACAAGCGAGGAAACGCGGCGCGACGAGATAATGAATCGGGTTGACGCCCATGCTCGCCAACGCGTCGATCTGCTCGGTAACGCGCATCGTTCCGAGTTCCGCCGCCAACGCGCTCCCGACCCGTCCGGCGAGCATCGTCGCCGCGAGAACCGGCCCGAGTTCCTTCACCAGCGACAAGTTGATCGCCGCGCCGATGCGGGTTTCGAGCCCGACCAGCTTGAACTGCGGGTAAGACTGCACCGCGAGCACCATTCCAATGAACGTTCCGGTTAGCATTACGACCGGCAAACTCAAAACGCCGACGTTGTAAAACGCCGGAGTCAGCGTTTCCCGTTTCGCGCCCTTGACGACGAGCCAAAAAATCGTCGCGAACGAAAAAACCGCTAAATTCCCCGCCAACGCGACGCGACCGGTGATCGAGCGACCGATTCCCGCCGCCGATTCGACGAACCGTTCCCAAAACGTCGGTTCTTTCCATTCCAACGATTTTTCGCGCATAATTTTCAAACGATCTTGACGATTCCGCCGTTTATAACGTTCGCAACGCGTCGAACGCTCCGTCGCGACTTCAAAGCCGTCAAGACGGGCAAACCGCGCTAAATAACAAAAATATTTCGGACAAGTAATAACGACAAGCGAAAAGTAAGGGGGAGCGCGTCGATTTCTTACGGGAACGCGCGCCGTTTTCAGCCCGCCGCAACGAGCCTCGCTTAGTCTTATCGGCCTAAAACCTCGCGCTCATTAACAAAATCGCTAAAATCGATATATTTTTACAGTCGTTTTCTTTGCCGCCGACCTCCGTTTCGCCGACCTCCCCCTTGCGTTTATTTTACGCGTTCTATTTTTTCGTTTCAAACGCTATAAAACGCTCTTGCGTCGCCGCAAAAAATCGGTTATCTTTTCGCCGTTCGCTCGATTCGACCCTTTCGAACGCCCCGCTCGGAAACGCGACGCTGAAAAAAAGAAAAAAATTAAAAAAAATCAAACGAACTTTAGATTTTTTTCTTTTTTTTACGCGAAAAGCGCCGATACGTTCCTTAGAGTCGTTAAAGTCGACGCAAAGCGCAAGGAAGCGCGTTCGACGACGACGCGACGCCCCAAGTTCCGCTCGACGAGCGCGAACGCGTCGCCATCGCAAGACAGGGAAGTCAATAAAGGAAGTAATTCGATGAAAAATAAGTTCGACGCCCGAATTTTCGTCGTCGCCGCGCTCGCCGTCGCGCTCGCCGCCTCGACCGGTTGTCGTTCGGGTTGGAAATTGGGAAATCCGTTCTCGAAAGCGCCGAAAGCGACCGACGTCGACACGCCGAGCGAACTCGACGAATTGAGCGAATTGACGCCCCCGCCGGAAAATTATACCGTCGGCGACGCGTCCCCGAAAAAGATCGACGACGAAAAATCGCTCGCTCAAAAAGGCAAATACGACGCCGGCGAAACGCCGAAGCTAGCCCAAACGCCAGCCGACGCTTCCGCGCTCGCCCAAAAGTCGACCGCGCAACCGACCCCGAACGCCTCCGACGCCGCGTCGGTCGCGAACTTGCCGCCGCAACCGACGGAAAGTTTCAAAACGCCCGATTACAGCCAAAGTTTCCAAAGCGCCGACGCCTTCCAAATTGCGCAAACGACGCAAACCCCGCCGGTCGCGCAATCGACTCAAGCGCCCAGCTCGGCGCCGAACGCCGCGCCGCTCGACGCGCAACAGCTCGCCGCGACCGCGCCCTACGCGCCCGCCGCCTCGTCGCCGGTCGATTTCCCGACGGTCGATCCGAACGCGTTCCCGACCGCTCAAAACGCTCCGGTCGCCCAAGGCGTGGA
>JAZQAP010000021.1:0-16571 GCA_045545275.1 Thermoguttaceae bacterium
TTTTCGAACTTCGTCGTTCGTTTTCCTCTTCGACGCGGAATTTTGCGTCGGCGAGGTCGAGCCCGTAATCTTCGCGAATCCGTTCTTCGAGCGTTTTGATTTCTTGCGCGAGTCGTTCGGCGGCGATTTCCTTCGAGCGAATCTCTTCGCGGCGTTTTTCGAGCGCGTCGCGGTTCGTTTTGACGACGAGCGCCGCTTCGTCGCGGAGCGTCGCGAGCCGTCGACGTTCGGAGTTCGCCGTTTTTTGCGCGATCGAGAGCGTTTCTTTCGCCGAGTAAAGTCCGGCGAGGGTCGCGGTTCCGTTCAAAATCGTCAACTCGGCGGCGCGGATGCGTTCGCGGAGCGATTCGACGCGGCGTTCGTTTTCGGCGGTTCGGCGCCCGCGTTCGAGCCGAGCGTCGTCGAGCCGTTTGAGGAGGTCGTTCAAAAAGCCGACGCGCTCCTCCGTCTTGGCGAGTTCGATTTTCAGGTTCGTCGTCCGCTTCATCTTCTCTTGACGTTCGGCGGCGAGCGCGTCGCTCGACTCTTGAATCGCGGCGAGTCGGGCGTCGAGTTCGGCGACCCCGGCGTCGAACGCGGTTTTCGCCTCTTGCTTGACGGCGAGTTCGGCGAGCGTTTTGTCGAGTTCTTGCGCGAGTTCCGACGTTTCCTTTTCGAGTTGGGCGAAACGACCGCGGATTTGGGCGTCTCGTTCGGCGGTCGCCGTTTGGCGAAGTCGAATCGCGTCGAGCGCTTGCGTCGTTTCGCGCTGAACGACCGCTTCCGCTTCGAACTCGGCGTCGGCTTTCGACAGCGCGGTTTTCAGCTCCGCGACGGTCGTTTGAAGACGTTCGAACTCCGCGTCGAGCTTTTGCATATCGGTCGAGAGCGCGGCCAGTTCGCTGCGTCGCGAAATCAGCCCGGCGCTCCCTTGCGCGGAGCCGACGACGAGCGTTCCGTCGGCGGTCAAAAGGGAACCGTCGGCGGCGAGAAAGTTCGTCGGCTCGCCTCCTTCGCGGTAAAGCTGCTTCGCGACCGAAATCGACTCGACGATCCAAGAGCGGTAAAGGAGCCGTTGGACGAGCGCGGCGAAACGGGGTTCCGTCTCGACGAATTGGTCGGCGCGACCGAGGACGCCCGGTTTGCCGTCGAATTGCGGGTTCAGCGGAATCGCTTTGCTCGGGTTCGGGTCGAGCCAAATAAAGCCGACGCGACCGGCGAAGCGCGAACCGTTCCGCTCGATGAAGCGGAAAAGCTCCGGATCGGGCGGGACGACGACGTATTGCGCCGTCGGGCCGAGCGCCAACTCGACGAGCGGCGCCGCCTCGACGTTGACGCGAATCAAGTCGGCGACGAGACCGAACGCGTTCCGGAACGGCGACTCCGGATTGTCGATCGAGCGTAAAACCTCCTTGACGCCGGGACTTAGCCCTTCGTACTTGCGGAGCAAATCTTGCAGGAGCGTCGAGCGTTCGACGAACGCGGTTCGTTTCCGTTCGAGTTCGGAAAATTCGACCTGCCGAGCGCCGAGGTCGCGCCGGAGTTCTTCGCGCCGCTTTTTCAACTCGCCGAGCCGTTGGAACGACGTTTCGCGCTTGCGGTCGAGTTCGTCGACGTTGCCTTTGAGAACGCCGAATTGCGCCGAAAGTTCCGCGATTTGCCGCTCGACTTCCTCTTTTTGCCGAATTTTTTGCGTTTTCGACTGCTCGAGCGTTCGACGGCGGGTCTCGAGCGCGGCCAACACCCCGGCGAAGCGGCTCGTTTCGGCGTTTTTCTCTTGTCGTTTCGCTCGGAACGTTTCGCGTTCGGCGGCGAGCGTTTCGGCTTGCGTCGCCAATTTTTCGAGCGCGGCGGTTTCGGCGGCGAACTCCTTGGCGATGCGCTCGACGGCGGCTCGGGCGTCGGTCAGCTCCGCTTCCGTTTGACGCGACGAAGCGTCGGCGTCGACGCCTTGAACGCCGAGGTCGGCCGCTTGAGCGGGTCCGCGTCGAACTTCCGCCGTCCAATCGTCGACTTGCGCCGACTGAAAATCGACGGTCGACGTTTCGGCGGCGATTCGTTCGCGAACGCCGGAAAGCTCCGCTTCGACGCGACGCAGTTCCGCTTCGACGTCGGCGAGTTTGGACGCGGCGTCTCGTTGCGCGGTTTCGGCGGCGGCGATTCGTCGCTCGGCGGTCGTTTGAAACTCGGCGAAATCGGTCGTTTCGACGGTCGTTTTTTCGCGTTCGGTCGTTTTGAGCCGCCAATCGAAGAGGGCGACTTCGACGCGGAGCTTTTGCAACCGCGCGGCGTAACGTCGGTAATTTTCCGCTTTTCCGGCTTGCGATTTCGTCTTGCGGAGCTGGCTTTCGACTTCGCCGACCAAATCGGAGAGGCGGAGCAAATTTTGCTCGACGCGTTCGAGTCGACGGGCGACTTCCTGTTTTTTCGCGTTGAATCGGGAAACGCCCGCGGCCTCCTCCAAGACGGCCCGACGTTGCGCGCTCGAACTTTGCAACAGCGCCTCGACGCGGCCCTGTTCGATGACGGCGTATCCCTGCGACCCGAGCCCGACGCCGGCGACGATCTCGCGGAAGTCCTTCAAACGGCTTGCGTTCCCGTTGATTAAATACTCCGATTCGCCGCTTCGATAGACGCGCCGCGTCAGGTGGATTTCGTCCGCGTCGATCGCGAGGAAGCGTTTGCGATTGTCGAACGAGAGGGTAACCTCCGCCGCGGAAAGGGGGGAGCGCGTCGCGGAGCCGTTGAAGACGACGTCCGACATTTCGTCGCCGCGGAGGCGTTTCGCGCTTTGTTCGCCGAGCGCCCATTTGATCGCGTCGACGACGTTCGACTTCCCGGAGCCGTTCGGGCCGACGAGGGCGCAGATTCCCTCGTCCAACTCGATTCGCGTCCGATCCGCGAAACTTTTGAAGCCGTATAACTCGATCGATTTTAACATCTTAGCGCGATAAAACGGGATAAAAACGGGGCGGCGAACCGCTCTCAAAGGGGAAAATGGAAAGTTGGGGAAATATCGCCAAACGCCCGAAAACGCTCCGAGGCGAGCAATTTTACCCAATTTCTCCGTTTCTCGCAAGAGCGATTTTTGCGCCGTTTTCGTCGTCGATTTTCAAGAAGCGCGGCGGAGCGTTTCGCCCCGTCGCTTAGCGCAAAAGTCGAGAAAGGCGTTATTTCGCGGTTTCGGTCGGCGCTTTCACCTTCGTCGACCCGCCGCCTCGGAGCGAGAGGTCGAGCGGTTTGTTCGTCTTCCAGTTTCCGCCGGTGAAGTCCGGGAAGTCGATCGGTTGCGAACGCCGCGTCGCCGACCAAAGGCTCAACGGAATGACCGCGCTCCAAGTCGCGCCGTCGTAAACGGTTAAGTCGAGCGGAAGTCCGTTGCGGAGCGAGTCGATGAGGCGGTATTCGCAAACGAAGTCCATTCCGCCGTGTCCGCCGAACTTTAAGGCGTTTTCCCGCAAGTATTTAATCAGTTCCGGCGCGTATTGTTCTTCGAGCGCTTTCATTTCCTCTTCCGTCGCGGGCGTTTCGCCGTTCAGGTAGATTCGCGCCGGGTCGGGATATTTTTGAACGAACCCCTTCAAACCGCTCAAGACGTAAGAGCGCGAATACGGTTGCGGCGACATGCGGTCGTATTTGATGAGAATCGCTTTGCCGTTGACGGTGCGAATCGTCGAAAGGTTCATATTCCCGCTAAACTCTTTGCCCGCGAACTGTTTGTGATAGTCGCGGCCCTCTTTGAGAATTTCGGCGAACTCGCGAGCGCGGACGAAGTCGTCGGTTTCGGTCGACGTTAAATAGTCCGGACGGTCGCCGGCGCCGACGTTCATCGCGACGCAAACCGGGCCGAAACCGTGCGTCGGATAGCGGTTTCCCTTAACCGTGCAAGCGACGGCGTGGCGGTGCATTCCGGCTTTCTTGCTAAGGGGCGGCTGCGGTTCCGCGAAGACTTGCGCCGTCGTGAAGTAGTGAATGTAAGCGCCTTCGCCGTAAACGATTTCGCCGAAAACGCCTTGACGCGCCATATTGCCGGTCGTCGCTTCGAAGAAGTCGTAACAGCAGTTTTCGAGCATCGCGCAGTGCTTGCGGGTGCGTTCCGACGTTTCGACGAGCCGCCAACATTCTTCGAGCGTGTAGCAAAGCGGGACTTCGCAGGCGACGTGTTTCCCGGCTTCCATCGCGGCGCAAGCCATTTCTGCGTGCCAATATTGCGGCGTCGTAACGAAGATCAGATCGAGGTCGTCCCGCGCGACGAGGTCTTTCCAAGTTTCCTCCGACTTGAAATATTCCGCGGGCGCCGGGTAATTAATCGACTTGAAAAAGTCGCGGGCCTGCTGAATCGGATACTCGTAACAGTCGGCGATCGCGCGGATTTCGACGTCTTCGAACATCGCGGTTCGTTTGAGCGAAGCGAGCCCGCGCGGCCCGAGCCCGATATAGCCGACGCGAAGTTTCGGAATCGCCGGGGCGGCGTACCCGCTCATATTGAAGACGGAGCGTCGACCCTTGCGGATTAACGTCGTCTCTTCGACTTCGTCGCGGAGCTTGCTTTCGTCGCCGTATGCGAGGGCGACTTGGGCGGCGATCGGGAGGGCGGCGACCTGTTTGAAGAAATCGCGTCGGGAGTTTTTCATCGTTTGGCTTTCTTTTTTGGAGGAATGGAAAAAATGCGGAGAATAGGGGGAAGTATCGACGGGGCGGCGACCGTCGGACGCGTTCCCAACGGGAAAAGCGCGCTTAGCGGCGGCGATTGGCGACCGTCGACGGGGAAACGCGCTTTGCGGACGTCGCGCCGATTCTTCCGCTTTCGAGTATACGCGACGCGCCGCCGAATTGCAAGCGTTTCGCGGAAATTTTTTTGCGGAAACCGGTTCCGAAAACGCGCCGAAGCGGAAACGGTTGGCGGAAGCGACGGTGAAAACGAACGGCGAACGCGAAACCCGGCGTCCGGGCGCGCTTAACGTCGGCGTCGACGCGGTTAACGAACGACGCGGCAAATTTTCGACTTTTTTTCGCTTTTGGGGGGAGCCGGGACGCCGGGCGTCCAAGGTCGACTTGACGCGTCGCAAAACCGGGCGATAATGAAAGGTTAACGCCGGACGATTCGGCGGAAAATCTTGACTAATCTTGGAGCGTATAAAATGCGGAATAGGGGAAAAGCGGCGAGCTTTTGGCTGTTGGCGGCGTTCGCGCTTATCGTATGTTGGGGCGGCGGCGAGGATACGTCGAAAAAGCCTAGCGCGACGAATAAAAACAAGGCGTTCGGCGATTATTTAACAAAGCCGTTTGACCCAACGGTAGAAAAACTTCCCCCCAATTTTATCGGTTGCGACGCGAGCGCAATTTATAAAGTCGTTGCGGCGACGTTTTCGCTCGACGGATGGAAACGGGGCGAGTATGAGAAAAGCGACGATTACGCGAAACGAATAAACAATACGCTCGCTCAACTCGGCGGAAAAACGATGATTGGCGAGATTAAATTTTCCTCGACGTTAGCTTTTGCTTTGCCGCCGGTCGGCGCGATACGCGGTTCGAAAAAAGATAGATCGGTCGAAACTTTTTACGACGCGGATAACGAAATATTAACGATTTCCGCCGGAAGTCCAATACGGTTCTCAAATGGAGCGTTAACGTATTATTGGGGCGTTAATTTGCAAAACCTAGGAGGAACGCCCGCTCCCGGAGGACAGTTTTGGCTTATTTCTCCCGACGATTGGGGAATTGTATTTGCGAAACGCGACGGATTTCCGAAGAAAGATATTGTGTGGAGATTGCGCGAGGTTACGCCGGAACAAGCGCAAAGAGAACGAGATAAAATTGGCGCGCTTTGCGTTTGCAACTTGCGTTACGACAATATTGCGCAAACGACGCGATACTCGGATTTGGGCAAAGATTGGGCCGTTCGCGTAACGGAACCGGAATTTTGGCTTTACCATATAGAAACCGGCGACGTATTGGCAAAATATTCTTGGGGCGAAACCGAACGCGGCGTCGCGAAGAAAATCGGCGATTTGACGATAGAAGACAACATAGAGTCGCGCCGACCGTCGCGGGAAAATAGAGACGGCGAGACGGCGAGCGAACAAAGCGAAAAGTTTTCGAATAAAATTGACGAAACGTCGGAACATAAAACGGAAGAAACGAACGAATCGGTCGTTTACGCGACCGAACCGTTCGACCCAAGTTGGGAAACGTTGCCGCCCAATTATCGCGGACACGATCCCGAGGCGATTTATGACGCCGTTTCGGAACTTTTCGACGAAAGCGAGATGAAAAAAAACGAGTTCGAAAAAACGACCGATTATCGGAAACGCGTCGACGATTTTTGGAAAGAATTACAAGGTGAAACGCTTGGGAACGCGGTAAAATTCTCGTCGCCGTTGGCGTTTGCGCTCGTCGAAGGCGAGACCGACGAAGGGGCGTCGTTGCAAGGCGTTTACGACGCGGATAAGGAAACGCTAACTTTAAAAATAGCGGCGAATTTAGAAGCGAAACGTCCCGACGGCGGTTTGGGGAGCGCTTTACACGGATTATATTTTAAAGAAGAAGGGAAGCGTAATTCCGGTTTCAATCCCTCCGGTAAGAAATGGGGAGTCGCGTTTACGGAAGAGCGCGTAAGGGGCGAATTTGCGCTGCGCGACGTTAAGCAAAACGCGGCGAAAGAGTTGGCGGGGAAAGTAGGCGCGCTTTGCGTCTGTAATTTGAGTTGGAGACGCGGAGAAGAGGGCGAACTATTGCCAAAATCTTGTTTCGACGGATACGGCGGCGCAAGAGCGATATGGGTAACCGAACCTGTTTTCTGGCTTTATAACGTTGAAACGGGACGCGTGTTGGCAAAATTTTCGCTTGACGAAGTAAAGAAGAAGACGGCGAAACCGATCGACGCGACTCCGGAAGAACGTAAACGCGAGGCGTTGGAAAAGGCGAAACGAGAAGCGGCGACCGCCGCCGCGAAGGCGGAACGCGATCGACGAGCGACAAGCGAACGAATCGCAAGGGAACGCCGAAAAGCGTCGGCGACCTATGAAGACGGGAACCGGCGTTTGACGACTCGCGCGAACGCCGTGAAAAAGTTGCCGCCGAGTCGTCGATTTTGGGCGCCGTTGACGATCGCCGTGCCGGGGGATTGCGCGACGCTCGCCGAAGCGTTGGACGAAGCGGCGAAAAAAGCGTCGAAAGACGAGATTCCGCGAATCGTTCTCGACGCCGGGGAATACGACGCGTCCGGCTTGACGTTGAAGACGTTCGTCGACGTGCAAAGCGCGAACGGGAAACCGGAGGACGTCGTTTTGACGGTCGACGCGGCGTCGCCGATTACCGTCGACGGCGAAACGGTCGTTTCGTTCGACGGCGTAACGTTGCGGCGGGTCGGCGGCGGGGCGAAAAGCGGCGCTTGCGTCGAGGTCAAACGAGGAATCGCGCTCTTGTTCGGTTGCGTTTTCGACGGGAAAAACGGCGCGAAGTCCGCGACCGGGGTGAAAGCGGTCGGGCTCAAGAGCGCCGCCGTTCTGTATAAATGCGTCGCGACCGGCTTTTCGCTCTCCGCGTTGCACGTCGAGGACGGCGCGTTCGGCTGGGCGGTCGAAAGCGTTTTCGGACCGAAAAACCGATTCGGCGCGAGTTCGAAAGCCGCGCGGCTCGAAGCGGAAAAGTGCGAGTTCCGCGGGAACGAAACCGCCCTTTATTTCCGAGGTATCGCGACCGGCGGCGCGCAAGGAAACGTTTACGCCGAGAACAAACGCGACGCGCAAATCCTCGACGGCGCCAAAGTCGAAGTCGACGCGCCGAACGTCGACGCGGGAAAATAACGACCGCTAACGATAAACGTTAAAAACGGTTAAGCCGGAACCGCCGCCGTCGAGTTTTCGCGCTTGTCGGCGACAAGATCGAAGTCGACGTTCCGAACGTCGAGAAAAAATAACGCCGCTAACGGTTGTTGACGGAAAGGTTTAAACCGGACCCGCCCCCGGCGAGTCCGCCCGCGCGACGGCGGCGGTTCGGCGTTTGCCGTTAAAACGAAAAAGAAAAAACGCGAAAAACGGCGACGAAAAGGGCGAAAACGGACGGTCGGCGAAAAATTTGGCGAAAATGAGAAAATTTTCCGATTTCGTTTCTTGCGTTCGACGTCGAAACGAGGTAAAATAAAAGAAGGAAGGGACTTCGCGACAAAGCCTCTTCCGTTTTCGTTCGGTTTTCGAACCGGCGATTCTTGCGTTAAATTCTTGGACGGCTCTTGATTAAGCGTCGAGCGGAGGCGAAAGCTCGGCGCGCCGCGTCCTTTTTCGAAGGGCGCGTTTTGCGGTTTCGCGTCGAAAGCGGAGCGACGGGGCGGTCGAACGCTCGGTCGAAAACGCGTCGGCGACGGCGTTGGAAACGCCGATTTTCGGTCGTTGTATCTTGGAGTTTTGGAACGGTTTACGACGAAAGGGCGAAACGATGCGCAGGAGAACGAAAAAAAAGTTGGAGCGAGCGTTCGTCGCGAGCGCGGCGGCGGTTCTGCTCCTTTGGAACGGAATCTTTTGGACGAATTTCGAGCTGGAACGGGCGCGCGTCCGGGCGGCGTCGCGAGCGGCGTTCGCGGCGTTGGAGCGTTGCGACGCGGCGGTCGAGTCGGCGACGAGCGACTTGAAGCTGAAAACGCTTGCCGGAAAAGCGACGGCGCGAGACGTCGCCCAATGGCGGCGCGCGACGGCGACGGCGTTTCGACGCTGCCTCGACGAAGTTTCGGCGATCGACGCGAGCGATTGTCCGGCGGACTTTCAAGCGGCGTTAGCGGACGGTCGCGCGGCGCTCGAACGCTGGACGGTCGAGAAGGAAACGCTTGCGGACGGCGCGGAACTTGCGCTCGAAACGGAGGAAACGGCGGGAGTTCGCGCCGACGAAGCGCCGTCGTTGGCGCGGCGCGAAGCGATGAGCGCGCAGGGGCGGTTTTTCGCCGCCGCGGCGCGGTTCGGCTCGCGACCCGACTGGGCCGAATAACGTTGCGACGGTTGCCGCGTTGAAGCGGGAAGGAACGTAATTTAAGCAAACGCGAACGTTAACGAAAGGAACGAAAGTTGTCGAATTTGCTTCCGCCGTCGCCGAGGTTCGCCTCGACGACGGCTTTTTTGTCGGCGTTGGAGGCGTTGAAGGTAAGGGAACGGCTCGACGGAAAGCGCGGGCGAACGTCGGGGGGAGCGAGTAAAACGAAAAAGGGCGGCGACTTAATAACGCGTCGTTTTTTTTATCGTTCGAGTTCTTAAAAAGGGGAAAAAACGCCGCGTCGCAAGACGTTAAAAAAGCGAAAGCGTCGCCGTCGAGCGTTAAACTCGACGGCGGCGTTTTGCGTTTATTAATAAATAAGGGAAAAAATCGCGCCGAGCGTTCGCGGTTGGGCGACGTTGAAGCGGTCGGCGACGCCGCGTTTAACGGCGGTAAAAGCGGTTCGCGACGGCGGTTTCGGCGAGGAAAAGGATCGCCAACGCGACGACCAAAAGCGCGTAAGGTTCCGGCGTTTCGTCGGAGCGAATCGCTTCCAGCGCGGTCGACGCGGCGGTCAGGTCGAGCGTTTTATACGGGATTCCGTCCCAAAGCGCGGCCCAATCGTCCGTCGTCGGGCGCGTCAGGTCGAATTCGGCGTCAGGAATCGAAACCGCGAACGCTTTGTCGAGCGTTTCGCCGTCGGCGTTCGGCGCGGTTCGGAGGCGGTAAAGTCCGGCGCGCGACGTTCCGGGGAAGCGGATTTGACGCCGCTCGACGTCGGTCGGAATCGCGAGTTCTTCGCCCAGCGGCGTCGTCAGCGTCGCGACCGCCGGGAACGTTTCGAGCGGAGAGCGGAGCGTCGCCGTTTCGCCGACCGAATAATTCAAGATCGACGCGTCGCCCGACGCGAGCCGCCGCGCGATTCCGTCCGTCAAGAGGACGAAAACCCAAGGCGCGTCGCCGACCGCCAAATCGTTCCAAGCGTCGTTTTGCGTTCCGTCCGAAAGGGGCGTCGCCAACGTCGCGACCGTTCCGCGTCCGAGCCGATTTTCGACGAGCGCGGGCGGAGCGGTTTCGCTTTTTTCTCCGTTTTCTTTATTTTGCGCGACTTGCGTATTTTCGCCGTTTTCTCCGGTTTCGGCGGACGAGGCCGCGTCGTCGATTTTCTCGAACCGAGCGACGACGGTCGCGGTCGGCGTTAAGTCGGTCAAGCGCCAAAATCGCCCGATCGGAAGCGCGTCCCAAGGAACGCCGGCGCGTTCGAACGGACGGAACGGCGCGAGAAGCGGCGCGTCGTAATTCGCCGGTTTTAGCGAGCGGTTCCAATCGGCGACGCGCGCTTGGTCGACCGGTTTCGCGCCGAGCAAACGAACGGCGGCTTCCGTTTGAAACGCCGAAATCGGGTTCGCGTTCCGCCCGAGAAAGACGCCGAGTCCGCCGCCCTTTTCGACGAACGCGGTCAAACGGCGAACGGTCGCTTCGTCGAACGCGGACGCGGGCGGGTCGAGGAGCAAAACGGCCCGATAACGCGCCAACGCTTCCGGCGTCGCGGTCGCGAGAGACGTCGGCGCTTGCGTTTCGTCGGCGTTTGCGGCGTTTGGAGCGGTCGACGGCGCGGCGAACGGGACGACGTCGAGTTCGAACGGCGCGCGACCGGTCTTTTTAAATTCTTCCGGCGCGAGCGCTTGCGTTAAAAAGAGCGACTTTTCCGCGACCGGGTTCGGCGCGACGACGAGAAGCCGCCAATCGGTTTCGACGTCGACCGCGAACCAACGGACGTCGTCCGCGGCGAGCGCGTCCGCTCCGACGACGCGAACGGCGCCGACGCAAGCGCCCGGCGGCAAGTCGCTCGGTTGGAAAACGGCGCTCCGCTTCGAGCGACCGTCGGCGAAGGAAAGCGTTTGCGATTCGCGGCGCAGAACGAGCGTTTCGTCGTCGAACGGCGCGTTTTCTTCAAGGTCGGACGGGAGCTTGGCCGCGTCGAAAAGAACGAGTTCGAGCGTCGCGTCGCGTTCGCCCGGCCCGACCCGCTCGACGTCGACGTCGATTCGGAGCGTTCCGCCCGCCGCGAGCGTTTCGGCGGAGAGGGAAAGCGACCCGACCGAAACGTTTTGGAACGCGTCGTCGCCGAGATCGACGAAGTAAAAGCGGGGAACGCCGGGAAGTTCCGCGTCGTCGGCGTCGGACGAGGCGGCGTTTTCGTCGGACGACGCGGCGCCGGTTTTGCGTCGAGCGGCTTGAACGGTCGCGGCGTATTGGCGGCGAAGTCGGCGCGCGTCCGCTTCCGACCAACCGGGGCGCGTTCCGTCCGAAAGAACGAAAATTTCCTTCGTCGGGAGTTGAGAACGTTCGACGAGGCGCAGCGCTTCGAGCGTCGTTTCGGCGACCGGTCGCCCGCCCGGTTCGATTTCGAGCTTTTCGAGCCGGGTTCGCGCCGCGAAACGATCCGGTTGGAACGCGTCGCC
This sequence comes from Thermoguttaceae bacterium, assembly GCA_045545275.1. GTDB lineage: Bacteria > Planctomycetota > Planctomycetia > Pirellulales > Thermoguttaceae > RUG369. The sequence goes on from JAZQAP010000021.1 coordinate 11,406, forward strand.
GTCGAACGTTCCGTCGAGAATCGCGATTTCGCTTTCCGGCGGGAGTTGCGCGACGACGGCGGCGGCGGTCGCCCGGGCCGTTTCGAAAAACGTCTCGTTATTCTTGACGCGACCCGTTCGGAGGGAGGAGTCGACGACGACGGCGGCGGCGACCGGCGCGTTGCGTCCGGCGATTCCGGCTTTCTCGGGACGGCGCGGCGCGGTCGCGGATTCGCTATTTTGCCCGGTTTCGCCGACTTGCGCCGTCGCGCCGTTTTCTTGGTTTTCGTTATTTTCGCCGACTTCGCCGGTTTGACGCGCTTCGTCGAGGAACGTCGCGGCGTCGGGGGGCAAAAAGACCGGGCGCGCCAACGTCAAGCCGAGCAAAACGAGCGTTCCGACGCGGAGCGCAAGCAAGAGGAGCCGCTTTAACGTCAACTTGCGTTTGTGCTCCGCGAACTTTTGGCGCGCGAACCGGAGAGCCGGGAAGACGACTTTTTTCGGCTTGCCCCGCGAAAGGAGATGCAACACGAGCGGAGCCGCCGTCGCGGCGAGTCCGGCGAGAAAAAGGGAAAAGGTCGTAAAGGTCATCGGCGAAACGCGGCGCTTCGGTCGCGGTAAAACGGGCGAAATAAATAAACAAGGAAAAAACGGCGGAAAAACGAACCGTCGAGCGGCGTTATTTTAGCGTTTTTTTGGAACTCGGTAAAGCCGAAAGCCGCAATTTTTGGACGCGAGCGAACGAGACGCTTGACGCCGCTTAATGAAAAAGGTAAAATTTAAAGATAAATGAAATTGGAATTTACGCTGGAAATTGAAAAACTCTATTTTTGGCGCGGATATTTAAAATCGACCGATAGCGCCGCTCGCGGATAAAAGCGAAAATTTTTACGCCGGACGATTTGCGCGGCGTCGCGTCGGTTCAAACTTTTGGAGGCGAGAAATAATGAAAGACGTTTCGTTAAGCGATTTGAGGCCGCTTTTGGGCGTCGTCGACGTCGATTATTGCGAATACGAAGACTGTTTTATCGACCTTACCTACGACCCGAACGACTTGAAGTTCACTATAATTTATGAAATTCAAGATCGTTGGATGCGCGCTCTGGCTTGGAGCCATTATAAAGTAAAGCCCGAATTTCGATCGAAAGCGTTAGAATTTTGTAATGAATGGAATAGCGTAAACCCCGTTCCGCGCGCTTTTTTACAACACGATAATTTTACGCTCGATTGGGGCTTGCAGACTGATGTTGAAATTAGCGAAGAATTCGTCAAAGAAAATTACGTCGAATTGTTTCGAGCGGCCGTCGCTTGGTTTGTCGAGGAAATCGACGAAAATTTTGACGCCGAGCGGGACTTTTTGCCCGAAGTTTAACGCGTCGACTCGTCGGAAAGTCGACGAATGAAAAAACGCCGCGACGAGAACCGAACGTCGCGGTTCGAATGAAAAAACGCCGAACCCCGCGAGGTTCGGCGTTTTTTTTAGGTTGGTTCCCGGAGGGGAGACGCGGAATCTACTTCACTTCGAACTCGGCGTCGATCGCGTCGTCGTTCGGGTTCGCGCCGGAACCGGCTTGAGCGTCTTGCGAAGCGCCGGCGGCTTGAGCGGCTTGCGCGCTTTCGTACAGCGCTTTGCTCATCGCGTGCGACGCGGATTCGAGTTCCGTCAGCGCGGTCTTAATGCGGTCGACGTCTTCCGATTCGCAGGCTTCGCGGGTCTTCGTAATCGCGGCGTTGAGCGCGGCTTTGTCCTCGGCGCGGAGCTTGTCGTCGTGTTCTTTCAAGAGTTTTTCCAACTCGAAACACATCGATTCGGCGCGGTTTTTCGACTCGACCAACTCGCGGCGCTTCTTGTCTTCCTCGGCGTGTTCTTCCGCGTCGCGGCGCATCTTTTCGATGTCTTCTTCCGACAAACCGGACGATTGCTCGATGCGAATCTTTTGTTCCTTTTGCGTTCCGAGGTCTTTCGCCTTGACGTTCAGGATGCCGTTGGCGTCGATATCGAACGTAACTTCGATTTGCGGAACGCCGCGCGGAGCCGGCGGAATCTCTTCGAGGTTGAATTGGCCGAGGAGGCGGTTCGCCGACGCGATTTCGCGTTCGCCCTGGTAAACCTTGATCGTAACGGCGGTTTGGTTGTTTTCGGCGGTGCTGAACACTTGCTTCTTTTCGGTCGGAATCGTCGTGTTGCGTTCGACGAGTTTCGTCATGACGCCGCCGAGCGTTTCAATCCCGAGGGAAAGCGGAGTAACGTCGAGGAGCAAGACGTCGGTAACTTCGCCCGCCAAAACGCCCCCTTGAATCGCGGCGCCGAGCGCGACGACTTCGTCCGGGTTGACGCCTTTATGCGGCTCTTTGTTAAAAATCTTTTGAACCGTTTCTTGGACTTTCGGAATCCGCGTCGAACCGCCGACCAAGACGACTTCGTCGATTTGCGACGGCGAAAGGTTCGCGTCGGAAAGCGCTTGCATGACCGGGCCCTTGACGCGTTCGATCAAACCGTCGACGAGCTTTTCAAATTCCGGACGCGTAATCTTCATTTGAAGGTGTTTCGGGCCGGTCGCGTCGGCGGTGATGAACGGCAGGTTCACGTCGGTCGTTTGTTGCGAGCTGAGTTCGCGCTTCGCTTTTTCCGCCGCTTCTTGGAGGCGTTGGAGCGCCATCGCGTCTTTGCGGAGGTCGACGCCGTATTTGCCTTGGAAGTCGTCGGCCAAGTAATTGATAAGGGCTTGGTCGAAGTCGTCGCCGCCGAGGTGCGTGTCGCCGTTGGTGCTGACGACTTCGAAGACGCCGTCCGCGACGTCGAGGACGGAAACGTCGAACGTCCCGCCGCCGAGGTCGAAAACGACGATCTTTTGGTTGACGTTTTTGTCGAGCCCGTAAGCGAGCGCGGCCGCGGTCGGTTCGTTGACGATACGAGCGACTTCGAGACCGGCGATTTGACCGGCGTCTTTCGTCGCTTGACGTTGCGCGTCGTTGAAGTAAGCCGGAACGGTGATGACCGCTTTGTTGACCTTATGGCCGAGGTAGGCTTCCGCCGATTCCTTGAGCTTGCGGAGCGTCATCGCGGAGATTTCCGGCGGCGTGTAACCTTTGCCGTCGATCTCGACTTTGACGTAATCGTCCGCGCCGCCGACGACTTTGTACGGAACCGCCGTTTCTTCCGAACCGACTTCGCCGCGTTTGCGACCCATAAAGCGTTTGATCGAGGCGACCGTGCGCGTCGGGTTCGTAACCGCTTGGCGTTTCGCGGTTTCGCCGACGAGGTTTTCGCCGGAGTCGGTGAACGCGGCGACGCTCGGCGTCAAGCGATACCCTTCCGGGTTCGGGATGACTTTCGCGTCTTTCCCTTCCATAACCGCGACGACGGAGTTCGTCGTGCCTAAGTCGATGCCGATGATTTTTTCGCCTTGAGCCATTTTTAATCCTCCTTAAACGCTGTATTTTGTCGACGGCGGCGGTAATGCGCCCGCGTCGTTTTTTCTTTAATTTTCGACGGTAAGCCGCAAGTCGAGCGAAGCGCGAACCGGCGTTTTCCGGTCGGCGACGACGTCGAGCGGCGCGTTCGAGCGTCGCTTGTTTTCAATTACGCAAACGCGGCGCCAAAACGACGAAAAAAGGAAACTTTTTTGAAAAAATTCGCTAAATTTTTATTAAACGTTGCTAAAGCGTCGTTTGAAACGCGGCGAATTTTTCTTTTTTCTTCGAGCGCTTTCGGGAAATTTTATTTTGCGGAGCGTTTAAGCGCGCGAATCTGCCAATTTGACAGAAACGTTGCGACGAGCCGCGAAATTTTCGCGTTCGACGTTATCGCGTCGCGGCCCCGCTTGCGTTCGATGGCTTTTGCGTTAAAATAACAAAGAGGGTTCGCCCGTCGACGCCGTCGGGACGGTCGATTTCGAGCGCGGGCCGTTTTCGCGTCGAGGGAGAGAGGGCGAGAGTTTTATGAGCAAGGCGTCCGACTTAAAAACCGTTTGCCGTTTGGCGTTCGCGTCGAAAAAAGGCGCGAATCACGAAGAACGCTTGGAAAGTTTTTACAACGCGCAAGCGGACGATTACGATTCTTTTCGCGATAAATTTTTGTCCGGGCGCGAGGAACTTTGGCGCGAGATGGGCGTCGTCGACGGCGGCGTCTGGGTCGACATGGGGGGCGGCACCGGGCGCAACGTCTTCAATTTCGGCGAGAATTTGAAGCGGTTGAAGAAGGTTTACGTCGTCGACTTGGCGGAGTCGCTCCTGAAAAACGCGCAAAAAAAGATCGACGCGAACGGCTGGACGAACGTCGAAACGGTCAAAGCCGACGCGACGACGTGGACGCCGCCGGAGGGGAAAGTCGACTTCGTAACGTTTTCCTATTCGCTGACGATGATTCCGGACTGGTTCGCGGCGCTCGACCAAGCGTTTGAAATCTTGAAGCCGGGCGGCAAGATCGGCGTCGTCGATTTTTATATAGCGCGAAAATATCCCGGCGAAACTTTCCCGAAGCAGAAATGGGGAACGCGGACGTTTTGGCCTCTTTGGTTCGGTTGCGACAACGTTTACCCGAACTGCGACCATCCGCCGTATTTGGCGAAGCGTTTCGAACGGTTGGCGTTCCGCGAGTGGAAAGACCGCATTCCGTATTTCCCGATTCCGGGCGTGAAAACGCCGCGTTATTTTTTTGTCGGACGCAAACCCTCGGGGAATTAACGTTCGTTTTTGACGGCGTAAGGAGAGCGCGATGAATTACTTAATCACCGGCGGCGCCGGTTTCGTCGGGTCGCATTTGACCGAATATTTCTTGAATCGCGGCGACTCCGTTTCGATCGTCGACGACCTTTCGACCGGCGCTTGGGCGAACGTCGCGCCGTTCGAGGGGCGCCCGAACTTCCGCGCTTACGTCGCCGACGCGGCCGACCCGGTTTTGCTCGAAGGGTTGATTCGCGAAGCCGACTTCGTCTTCCACTTGGCGAGTTCGGTCGGGGTGCAACTGATCGTTTCGCAGCCGGTCGACGCGATCCGCCGCATTATCCGCCCGACCGAAAACGTCGTCGACTTGTGCGCGAAGTACCGCCGCCCGGTCTTGCTGACGTCGACGAGCGAAACCTACGGGAAATCGGACGACGCGCCGTTCCGCGAGGAGATGGACGTCGTCTTGGGCCCGAGTTGCAAAAACCGCTGGGCTTACGCGGTCGCGAAGTTGGTCGACGA
>JAZQAP010000022.1:0-2434 GCA_045545275.1 Thermoguttaceae bacterium
CCCGTTTTTTTTGCGTTTGGGGGAAAGTTGGGCCCGTTTTGGGGAGTTTTGGGGAAAAATCGCGCGATTTTGAAATTTTTTCGCGAAAATTTTCGTTCGCGGCGCTCTTTGTTATTGGCGAAACGTCGATTTATGCGAAAATAGAAACGAAAAACGGCGCGGCGGCGCGAAAAGCAAACCGTCGCGGTTCTTTTGCGCGTCTTTTTGCGAGGTTTGGTTAGGATGAAGAAAACGCGGAAAATGCGAAATTTAGGCGAAACGGGTAAAACGGGAGTTCGGCGGCGTTCCTTGGCGGCGCTTTTTCTAACGCTAGGGGCGGCGACGTTTCCGACCTGGCCGGGGTTCTCGTCCGCGCCCGCGTCGGCGCGGGAGCGGGGGCTCGCGGTCGTCGCGAAGAACCGAATCGAGGCGATTTTGGTCGGCGTCGACGAGTACGCGTCGCGGAACGTCGAAACGCTGACTTACGCCGGGGCGGACGCGAAAAAGTTGCGCGACGCGTTGACGAAAATCGGCGTCCCGGAGGAGAGCGTTCGGCTCTTCGTCTCGCGGGGCGGCTTGCGCGAACGTCCGGACAAGGCGACGATTATGGCGGCGCTCGACGAAGCGGTCGAGAATTCGGGGCCGAACTCTACCGTTTTGGTCGCGCTTTCCGGACACGGCTTCGAGACGCCGGACGGCGAGGCGGCGTTCTGCCCGGAGGACGCGAAGATAAGCGTTTCCGGCGGCGAGATTTACGTCGATAAAGATTCGGCGATTCTCATTTCGGAGGTCGCGGAGAAGTTGCGCTCGGACGACGCGAAGTTCAAGCTCTTGATCGTCGACGCGTGCCGAGCGCCGGCGGGAGCGCGGACGACGAACGGACGGCGTTCGTTCGTTACCGGCGACGCGAGCGGCTTGGCGTTTCTGCAAAGCTGCAGTTCCGGCGAGAGCAGTTGGGAGGACGAAAGCGTCGAAGGCGGGCTCTTTACGCACTACTTCGTCGAGGGCCTGACCGGCGCGGCGGCGGACGACGAGGGCGGCGTTTCGTTCTTGGGCGTCTGCGACTACGCGGCGCGGCGAACGAAAGCGCGAGCGCGGGCCCTTCGCAACGCGTCGCAGACGCCGTTCCACCGCATGAGCGGAACGAACTTCTACTTGGTCGAGCCGGGCGGAACGCGGAGCGGCGGCGAAAGCGCGACGGCGTCGGCGACGACGCTCTTGGCCGAGGCGTTTCAAGCGTTTAGCGCGAAGGATTACGCGACGGCGAAGAGCAAGTGCGAAGCGTCGCTGGCCGCGTCGCGAACGGCGGCGGAAAAAGCGGCGCCGCGGAATCTCTTGGCGATGATCGAACAAGCGCAACAACCGCAAACGGGCGGAACGACCGGAACGCAAACGTCGACGGCGCAATCGCAACCGCAACGCCCGACTTCGCAACCGCCGCAAACGCAAACGACGACGAGTTCGAACGCGTCGGACGATTGGGACGCGGAACACGAAGCGGGAACGCTTAAGTCGTTGACGGTTGATGGGATAACGTACAACTTCCGTTACTGCCCGGCGGGAACGTTCCAAATGGGTAGCCCGGAGAGCGAAGAGGGGCGGAAAGACGATGAAACGCAACACGAGGTAACGCTCGACGGTTTCTGGATGCTCGAAACAGAAGTAACGGTCGGGATGTATCGTTCGTTCGTTAAGGCGACGGGGCATAAGATGGGGCCGGGGTATGAAGGCAGAGGCGGTTTGAGCTATAACACTTCGAAAGGCGAGTTAGAACATGGTAGCCAATATACTTGGGACAATCCAGGTTTTCCGCAGACAGACGCGCATCCTGTAACCGGCGTGGATTACGCGGGAGCGGTCGCTTTTTGCGAGTGGTTATCGCAAGAGACGGGGGCGCCTATCCGTTTGCCTAGCGAGGCGGAGTGGGAATACGCTTGCCGGGCGGGTTCGACGAGGGCGTATTCTTTTGGTTCGGCCGCAGAGGATTTAACGGAATACGGAAATATAGCGGATGCTTCGGCGAAGCGTAAGTTGGCAAGTTCTTTTACTAAGTACTTGGCTTTTGCTTCCAACGACGACGGTTACGCTTTGACCGCCCCGGTTAAAAGTTTCCGTTCGAACGCTTGGAACTTGTTCGATATGCATGGCAACGTTTGTGAGTGGTGCGCGGACTGGTACGACTCCGATTACTACGCAACTTCGAATAATGCGCAAAATCCGATTAACGAAACAAATGCGGGGAGCCGGGTTTTGCGCGGCGGTAACTGGAGCTGTCGTGCCGAGCTCTGCCGGTCGGCCTGCCGATTCAGTAACCCCCCGACGTTCCGGTTCTGTTACTACGGCTTTCGGCTCGCCTTAGGGCGCGAGCGCTAGTAGTCTAGGATGTTCCACGTCTCAAAGTAGAGCGTAAACGCGGCGGGGGCGTTTTCGACGTAGTCTTCTCTTTGTTCCTTAG
>JAZQAP010000023.1:0-4093 GCA_045545275.1 Thermoguttaceae bacterium
GCGTTGGCGACGCCGGAGTTGGTCGCGACGACGCGGATCCCCTTTCCCGGAGTCAGCGAACGGTCGTAAGTAACCGGCGCGCCGCAATTTAAGTTTTGCGTGTAGACGCCCGCCGCCGTCGCCGGCAAATCGGAAACGACGAGCGCGAAGTCGAGTTTCGTCGTGTTCGGCTTGACGCCGCAATGCGTTCCGGCGAACCGATACCCTTGGGGAATGAAAAATTCTCGCTCCATTTTCGAGCCCTTTTACTCTTAGATAAACCGTTTTCGTTAAGCGTTTTGCAACGCCCGACGCTCGCCGTTCCCTCCCGTCCGAACAACCGCCCGCGTTCAAACGCCGACTCCAACGAGCCGACCGCTTGCGAACGCCCGCCAAACCGGCGACGCGTCGAGAGAAATCGACGATTTCCAACGACGATTATACGCCGCCGCCAAGAAAAATCAAGGGGCCCCGAAACGCTCTTCGCCTCCGTTACTTCGCCGCCTTGCGTCCCAAAATAACGCGAAGCCCGGTATAGACTTGCGCCTGTCCCCTCGACAGCGCGCGCGAGTCCGAGCAACATCTTGACGGCCAAGCGTCCCAATGTCCGCCGCGAGAAACTCGATCCAAAGAGCCGAATTCCGTCTCGACGGGTTCAAGCTCCTCGGTCGTCCATTCCGCGACGTTGCCTAGCATATCGTAAATTCCCCAAGGATTCGGGTCGAACAAACCGACCTCGACCGGACGAAAAAGCTCTTTTGGCAAAGGCTTCCAACTATCTCGATCGCGCTTGTGGACGCCGACGGGCGCGATTCTGAACGCCATCCTTTCCCACGCGCTATCGTTAGCGTGCGCTTTGTCGCAATCCCATTCGTCCCCCCAATAATAACGGGTCGTCGTTCCGGCGCGGCAAGCCAGTTCCCACTCCGCTTCGGTCGGGAGTCGAAACTCGAATCCCTCGGGCGCGACTCCGACGTCGTTCAATTTTCCGACAAAATCTTGCGCCATTTGCCAAGAAACGTAGTCCGTCGGAAATCTTTCCGCGTCGACTTTCTTCCAACGTTCCACGCAACGTCGAACGGCGGGATCGTCCGCGTATTTTTCCGGAATTTTGGCCGTCCACGGCTGCGGCGGGCCCGGCGTATCCGAGTCGGGCCCCCATTGGCTCTGATCTCGTCCGACGACCGCTTTCCACATCGCGCAGGTAACTTCCGTTTCGAGCGTCCAATAGCCGTCGTCGACGTCGAGAACTTTCGGGGCTTCGGGCGTCCCGACCTCAAGCGAACCGCCCGGGCAATACCGAAACGCAAACTCGACGCCGTTAATATCGAGCGTTTTCCGCGTCCCCGGTTCGCGTTCCGCGCTCCAATCGTCGACGTTTGCCGCCGTCGCGACGCTCGGAGCGCCGTTCGCCGTCGTTTCTTGCGCCCAACCGAGGTTAACCGTTCCGCCGAGGAGAGCCGCGAACGCGACGCCGGCCCCTAATTTTAACGTTTTTCGCGCCTTTAACGTCGTTTGAATCTTCATTCGTTTTTCCTCCGATTTGCGTTTTCGTACAAATGCGAGCGACGGTTCGAGCGCCGCTCTCGCCTATTACAGCGTTTAATATAACGTCGCCGCGACGGCAAGTCAAGCGTTTTCCGTAAAAATTTTGACATTCTGTCGCCAACCGTTTTTTCTTCCCGTTCAAACTTCTCGTCGCGTCGACGCGGCGAAAAAACGCCTTGGAGAAATTATTCGTCGCTTGCGCGAAGGCGGCGGCTCGTTAGCTCGACCGTTTTTCAACGTCGATTTCGTCGAGAAAATATTTCGGCGCCGTCGACGCTTCCTTCCTTTTTTCCTCTACCTCGCCCGCCGAAACGCTTCTCGGCGTTCCGCTCGCCTTGTCGAAAAGCGGATGAAACGCGACGACCGTTTGCGGGCCTTTTCAGACCAAATCGTCGAACGCCCGCCGACGCGCCGTTTCTCGCGTCGTCAAGACTCGCGGCAATTTCGGGTAAAATCGCCGCCCGTCATTTATTCTCGGCCTCCGCCATTACTTTGCAAGCCGCCTCCAAAAGCGCGCAGCCCGTAACGTGCGAATTCAGCGTCGACGGTTCGTCCGTCGGGCAAGGTTGTCGCCAACGTCCGCCGTAGAGCTTCGTTTCGGGATTCACGCCCCGACGAACCAGCGTCGTCGCGCTGCGCGACAGGTAATCGGCAAACTCTTGCCGCGCGGCGTCGTCCAGTTCGGGCAGGACGATCAAATTGGCCAGATAGCGGAAAAAAATGCCGTGGAAAAGCGCGCCGTCGCCGCTTGGAGCGTCGGAAAGAACGCCTCGATTTCTTCGGCTCATTGGCCCGGTCGTATAACGCGCCGTCAGGACTGCGTCGTCTAAGAACGAAGGATCTTTGGTCAGTCGGAAGAGTTCGACCGCCGCCCCAACGAACGTTCCCTGATTGTAACTCAGGCTAAAACGGGCAATTTCTCCGCGCCGATTCATATTGTCGTAGACGGCGCCGGTCTTCGAATCCCAAAGATATTTTCGTTCCCAGCGATAAATTTTCAACGCTTCGTCGAGATACTCGTCCGCCGACTTGTTTTTGGCGTTCGAAGCGTCGACGGACGCAAACTGCGCCAAGCGAGCGGCCAAGATAGCGGCCGGCCCGTTAGAACACGCGTTTTTCGATTTGGCGACGTCGGTTTTCCAAGTAATACCTCCGCGCCACGGCGCTTCGTCCTCCGGCCCCCATTGCGTCCAAATCCAATCGGCGTACAATTGCCGCGCTTTGTTCAGATAACGCGTCTCGCCCGTCGTTTCGTAAATCCGAACGAGCGCCAACGCGTGCCACTCCATATCGTCGACGAAAGCGTTCCACCACGGGTCGCCTTTTCGCCGCCCCTGTCGCGCGTTAAAATTGAATCGCGGCATACCTTGGAACCAAAGGTCGTACATCCGATAATATTTCTCGTCCTTCGTGCGCGCATAAGCGTCGGCGATCGCGTCGATAGCGTGGGCTTGCGGCCAATAATCGTTCGTTCCCATATCGGCCTGTCGACTCTTTTTGTTGAAAAAGTAGCGGTCGGGCGTCTCCTTGAAACTGGCGCCCCAAAAATTATCGATAAGAGCTCGATTCATTTCGTCGGCCCAATGTTGCGCCTCTTGCAAAGAAAGAGGTTCGTCGTCCTGCGCGACGCAAACGGGAAGCAAGAAAAGACAAATCGCGAAAGTCGACCATAGTCTTAACATTTTACGGTTCCTATTAGATGAAAAATTCTAACTTCAACGCGAGACAATATCGTCCCGGCGAGATTCAAGGCCGGCAGCGTATCCGGTCAATCCTCGGAGAGAGCGCCGACAGCGTTCTTGGCGTTCGGAGGTTTACGCGACGTTTCGCATCGGGCAAGCCGCGAAAAAAGCGACGACAGCGTTACCAGCGTTCGGGGGTTTACGCGACGCTTCGCATCGGGCAAGCCGCGAAAAAAGCGACAACCGCGTTGCCAGCGTTCGGGGGTTTACGCGACGCTTCACATCGGACAAGCCGCAGAGAAAGCAACGACAGCGTTACTAACGTTCGGGGGTTTCTCCCCCTTCGCATCGGGTAAGCCGCAGAAAAAGCGACGACAGCGTTCCTGGCGTTCGGAGGTTTACGCGACGTTTCGCATCGGACAAGCCGCGAAAAAAGCGACGACCGCGTTGCCAGCGTTCGGGGGTTTCCTCCCCCTTCGCATCGGGCAAGCCGCGAAAAAAGCGACGACCGCGTTACTAACGTTCGGGGTTTTCTCCCCCTTCGCATCGGGTATGCCGCGGAAAAAGCGACGACCGCGTTACCAGCGTTCGGAGGTTTACGCGACGCTTCGCATTGGACAATCTGCGGAGAAAGCAACGACCGCGTTGCTAACGTTCGGCTATTACGCGACGCTCGCCTCGACTTTTCCTTGGAGAAGCAACGACTACGTTCCTAACGGGAACTCCAAGTGATAGAAAAAAAGCCGGTCAAGTTTTCTCGACCGGCTTCGTATATCATAGTAAAGATTTCATACAGTATGCCAATCTTGCGATCCCTCGTAAAACAACCAGTTTCCCGGCTGAGTTTCTAATATCCTTAGAAAGGAGGTGATCCAGCCGCAGGT
>JAZQAP010000024.1:0-2155 GCA_045545275.1 Thermoguttaceae bacterium
GAAGTCGTCAAAAATCACGACCCGGTGTTGGTCGACTCGCGCTTCGATAAGAAACTGAAAATCGGCGATAAAACCTTTGATAAAGGACTTTACTGTCATGCGCCGAGCGAACTTATCGTCCGGCTTCCGAAGAAGGCGAAACGCTTTACGGCGGTCGTCGGAATCGATACGAACGCGCCCGAAACGGCGTCCAGCGGCGGTTCGGTGAAGTTTGCCGTTAAGTCCAACGACGTCGGACTTTATGAAAGCGATTTGATGACCGGCGGCAAGGCGGGCGTTTCGCTCGAGGTCGCGCTGAACGGCGCCCAAGAGTTCGCGCTCCTTATCGACCCGCAGGGGAACATCTCTTGCGACCAATCCGACTGGGCCGACGCGAAAATCGAATACGAAGACGGCGAAGTCGTTTATTTGAGCGACTTGGAGTTGACCGATTCGGCGTCCTACGACCGAACGTTCGCCGTCGATTTCCCGTTCTCGTTTGTTTACGACGGCAAGTCGTCGCGCGAGTTCTTGAAGGATTGGAAGGTCGAACGCTCGAAGGAAACGCTTGACGGCAAAGTCTTGCGTCGCTTGACGTTAACGGAGCCGGGCGACCGCTTGCAAGTCGCTTGCGAAGCGATCGATTACGTCGGCTATCCCTTTGTCGAATGGTCGCTTAAGTTCAAAAACTTGTCCGACGCCGACACGCCGATCATCGAAAATATCAAGCCGATCGACGCGATTTTCGGGCGCGACGCTTTTGAACGCCGTCCGTACAGCGGTTGGGATCCGGAGTGCGGCGAGGCGGCGCGTTGGAACGACGAACGCGAGTTCAAACTGCATTACTCGGTCGGAAGTCCTTGCCGTATCGACGATTATATGCCGTTGACGGAGGTTCTGAATCCCGGCGCGGTCAAGGACGTCGCGACGAGCGGCGGGCGACCGACGAATGCTTATATGCCGTATTTCAACCTCGAATCGCTCGACAAAGGTTGGATTATCGTTCTCGGCTGGTCGGGACAGTGGGCGGCGAAGTTCGAGCGTCAGGGCGCCCTTGAAACCCGCGTTACCGCCGGACAAGAGTTAACGCGATTCAAACTCCTTGCGGGCGAAGAGGTTAGGTCGCCGATCGCCGTCGTCGGGCCTTGGTTCCGCGACGATTGGTTCGCCGCGCAAAACATTTGGCGCCGCTGGATGGTCGAGTGGAACGTTCCGCGCGTTCCCGACAAAGCTAACCCGGAAAATAAAAAGGGTAAGATTATCGAATCGCACCTCGCGGCGTGCAGTTCGCACTTCTTCGCCGAAATGACGCAAGCGACGACCGAAACGCAAAACCAATTTATCGACCTTTACCTCGAACGCGGGCTGAAACTCGATTACTGGTGGATGGACGCCGGTTGGTACCCTTGCGACGGAAGTTGGCCTAAAACAGGGACTTGGGAAGTCGACCAAACGCGTTTCCCGGGCGGTTTTCGACCGATCACCGACCGCGGTCGTTCGAAGGGCGTCGAGTCGATCGTGTGGTTCGAACCGGAGCGCGTCCACTCGGGCACGTGGCTGACGGAAAATCGTCCGGAATGGATTTTCGGCGGTAAAAACGGCGGATTACTCAACTTAGGCAACCCGGAAGCGCTCGAATGGCTGACGAATCACGTCGACGGGCTCCTCAAGAAAGAGGGAATCGACTTCTATCGCCAAGACTACAACATCGACCCGCTGAGCTTTTGGCGCAACGCGGATCCCAAGGATCGGCAAGGGATTAGCGAAATTCGTTACGTCGAAGGTTACCTCAAATATTGGGACGCGCTTCTCGAACGCAACCCGGGCCTGCGCATCGATTCCTGCGCTTCGGGCGGACGCCGCAACGACTTAGAAACGCTGCGACGCGCCGTCCCGCTTCTGCGCAGCGACTACCTCCTCGAACCGGTCGGGCAGCAAATCCACTCCTACGGCATGGCGTTGTGGATTCCGTACTTCGGTTCCGGGACGCGCGCCTTCGACGATTACAAAATCCGCTCGCTCTTCGTGCCGTACTACAACTTCTGTTACGATATTCGCGACGACGAAGCCGATTGGGACGTCGTGCGCAAAAACCTTGCGATTTGGCGAGATAGGGTGGGGCTATATTTGCGCGCCGACTATTACCCGCTGACCTCGATTTCGACCGCGCAAGACG
>JAZQAP010000025.1:0-3137 GCA_045545275.1 Thermoguttaceae bacterium
TTGGCCTCCGACTTGTTCGCAAAAAGACTACTGCGTCAACGGCGGCGCCGAACTCCCGGAACGCACCTCGAACGACTCTTACGCCCCGACTAAAGCCGCTCACAACGCTCGCGCGCCGCACTTCGGCCTTTTCTGGCAAAACAGCGGCCTCGGGATGCAATCGATCACCGACGGCACCTCGCACACCTTCCTCGCGATGGAACTGTCGAGCGTTACCCTCCCGAACGCGACGAAAGTCAGCGACTCGGCCAACCCGTTCATTTCGGTCGGCCACTGGTCGGACGGTTACGGTATCTTCACGCACTGCAATGTGATGGACATTCCGCTCAACTGCCTCACCTACCATGAAGACACCCGCGCGCCGCGCTCCTTCCACGTCGGCGGCATGAACGCGACTCTCGCCGACGGCAGCGTCCGTTTCGTTTCGGAAACCTGCAACCTGCACGCGTATCAAGCGACCTTCTCCCGCGCCGGAGCCGGCGGCAAACACGGTCAAGGCTGCGCAAACGCCGGCGGCGGCGAAGCCCTCTTCTAATCCCGTTCCCTAAATTTTACGCGACGCGACGCTCGAAGCCGCAACGCCGGGCGCCGCGTCTTTTAGTCGACTTCACCTCCCTATAGAATAACGAAAGAATCCAATGAATCGCCGCGTTTTTTTAGCGTCCCTCGCCTCCGCCGCCGTCGTCGCCGTTAGCGGTTGCGGTCCGAAAGCCCCTTACGAACTCGTCCCGATCTCCGGCGTCGCGACCTACCAAGGGAAACCGATCCCGACCGGTTTCCGCGTCGAGTTCATCCCGACCGACGGCAGCCGTTCGAGTTTCGGCAACATCCAAGAAGGCGGCAAGTTCGAAGCCGTTCACACTCCGTCGCAAAAAGGCGTCAAATCCGGAACGTGCCAAGTCAAGATTTACTGGAACGACAATCCCGAAATCAATCCGGTTCCGGAAGAATACGCCGAAATGATCGCGAAATACGGTCATACCGGCTCGGACGTTAAAGAAATCGAAATCAAGAAAAAGGACAAAAACTTCAAAATCGACTTCGAATAATTCCCATCTTCGCGTCGAGCGGCGTTCTTCACCGCTCGACGTTTTTTATTTCTTTTTATTTTTCCTTTTCTTCCGGCCAAATCCATTTCATCCTCTTATCGCCCCTTCTCTTTTTACCTCTTTCACCTATTTTGCGCCGTCTGACATTTTTGCGCGACCGTCGTTTTTAACGCTCCGTTTTTTCGTCAAATTAGTCAAAATGAGCGCCGTTTCCGTCGAACCGCCTGCCAAAATGACGCGCGACCTTCGCCGTCGCTCGTTTTTTTCGACGTTTGATTTGCCGAAGCCGTCGAAAAAATAAGGCCAAGCGCCCTAAAACTCCATAAATTTGAGTTTTTTTTAAGAAAAACGCCGTTTTTTCCGATTTTCTCGCGTACAAACGAAAAGAAAGCGACTTTTGGCGCCGCGTTTGCGTAATATAAGACAACCGACGGCGCGGCGGTTCGTTTTTTGACGCTCGCCGACCGTTCGCGCTGAAAAAACGGCGCGACGCTCCGCCGTCGAACGTTTTTAACCTATAACGTTTACGTCGACTTTTCCGCTCGCCCGCCCTTTCGCGGCGACGTTGTGCGGCTTTTCCGCCTTTTTTCGCGAAAATTCGACGAACGCCCGAACTTTGCGGCGCCGATCGCTCGGTTCCGCGTCGCGTTCCGTTTTCGTCGACCGACGAGGGCGCGACGTTGCAAACACCCCCTAAGGAGTTCCAAATGGCCAAGAAAAAGTGCGGCGAAGCCGCGACGGAAAAATGCTGCGGTATGAAATTGCAACCTCTCGGCGATCGCGTCGTCGTTCGTCGCGACGAAGCCGAAGCGCAAACCGCCGGCGGCCTCTACCTTCCGGAAACCGCGAAAGATAAACCGGCGCGCGGCGTCGTCGTCAGCATCGGCGACGGTCGCGTTCTCGAAAACGGCGAACGCAGCCAATTCACCGTCAAGGAAGGCGACCGCGTCCTCTTCCTGTCTTACGCCGGCGAAGATTTCAAATTCGGCGAAGACGAATTCCTTCTGATGCGCGAAAGCGACATTTTGGCGATCATTTCCTGAGCGCCGAGCGTTTTGCGCGTCGTCGTCGACGTTTTGTCGGTCGACCTTTGCCGACGTTAACGGTTTGAACGGTTCCCGACGCCGACGTTTCCCGCGTCGCGCCGCGAACGTTTCCCCGTTAACCGGCTTTAAATTAGCAAAATCAATAAAATCGATATAAAAGGAGTTATTGCAATGGCGAAAATGATCGCTTTCAATCAAGAGGCTCGCGAAGCTCTCCGTCGCGGCGTTTCGAAACTGGCTCGCGCCGTCAAAGTTACGCTCGGCCCGCGCGGTCGCAACGTCGTTATCCAAAAGAGCTTCGGTTCGCCGCTCGTTACGAAGGACGGCGTTACGGTCGCTAAAGAAGTCGACCTCGAAGACGTTTACGAAAATATGGGCGCCCGTATGGTTCGCGAAGTCGCGTCGTAAACGAGCGCCGTCGTCGGCGACGGCACCACCACCGCGACGATTCTCGCCGAAGCGATCTTCAACGAAGGGATGAAAGCGGTCGTCGCCGGCGTCAACCCGCTCCACATGAAGACCGGGATGGAAAAAGCGGTCGAAGACGTCGTCGCCGAACTGAAGAAGATGGCGATTTCCGTCAAAGACAGCAAGACGAGCATCGCGCAAGTCGGCGCCATTTCGGCGAACAACGACGCGGAAATCGGCGGCCTCCTCGCCGACGCGATGGAAAAAGGCGGCAAAGACGGCGTCATCACCGTCGACGAAGGCAAATCGCTCAAGACGGAAGTCGAGTGGTGCGAAGGGATGCAATTCGACCGCGGCTACCTCTCGCCGTACTTCGTTACCGACCCGCAAAAAATGGAATGCGTTCTCGAAAACGCTTACGTCCTTCTCTTCGAAAAGAAAATTTCGAACATTAAGGACTTCATTCCGGTTCTCGAAGCGGTCGTCAACAGCGGTCGTCCGCTCCTCATCGTCGCGGAAGACGTCGACGGCGAAGCTCTCGCGACGCTCGTCATCAACCGTCTGCGCGGCGGCATGAAGATTTTCGGCATCAATTTCCCGATTTACTATCTCTTTGAGATCGTGGTAGCGGCGG
>JAZQAP010000026.1:0-3631 GCA_045545275.1 Thermoguttaceae bacterium
CCCGCCCTTCGACGTTCGCTCGGCGGTTCCGGTTCGCGTTCGCTCCGTCCTTCGACGTTCGCTCGGCGGTTCCGGTTCGCGTTCGCCCCGTCCTTCGACGTTCGCTCGGCGGTTCCAGTTCGCGTTCGCTCCGTCCTTCGACGTTCGCTCGGCGGTTCCGGTTCGCGTTCGCCCCGATTCGCCCGTTAGAAATCGACGTTTTTTCGCCGATTTTCGGTCGACTCCGCTCCCCGTTTTCGCGATTTTTGTCAATATTAATTAATACAAGAAAAAACCGATGAAAAAAACCGCCTTCCTCGCCGCCGTCGCGACGCTCCTCGTCGCCGCGTTCGCGTTTGTTTGGCCGTCGGCGTCGTTTGCCGTTTCCGCCGATTCTTCGCAATCCGCCCAAAGAACGCAAACCGCCGACGCCGACGTTTCCCCGCAAAACGTCCAAACAACGCAAACCGCCGACGTTTCCCCGCAAAACGCTCAAACAACGCAAACCGCCGACGTTTCCCCGCAAAACGCTCCAAACGCCGCGCCCGCCCAACCGAAAGAACCGTTTTATCTTTACGATCTAACGCAATTTCGCGATTTTGACCGCGCCGACAAGGCCGCCGTCCGCCGCGCCTGGGACGAAACGTTCCTTGTCTCCGCGCTGCAAGGGCTCGCCAACCGCGACGCCGCCCGGCTTTACGTCTTTTTCGTCGCGGCGCAAGGCGTCGAAACCGACCGTTTTTGGCTCGACCTCTTCTCGAAGGAGATTCCCGCGAACGGTTCCGAACCGGCGCGGCGCGGTTGGCTGCAAGGTCGCGAACGCCGTCAAATCGACTCGCTCGAAGAACTCTTAACGGTTTTCGCCGACACGTTCGATGGCGTCGTCCTTTACGACGAAGCGGTTCCGTCGACGGCGAACGTCGCGGCGAGCGTCGCGGGCGCCGACCGGCTCCTCCCGATTCGTTTCGACCCCGCGCCGGGCTCCCTTTATTCGCGCCTCGTCGCCGACCCGAACGGCCCGCGCCTCCCGGTCGTCGTCCGGCTGATTAACGCCGACGGTTCCCCGCTCTTCGTCGGCTCCGGCAAAATCCCCGGAACCGACCTCGACTCGACCGGCTCCGTCAAGTGCGACCCTTATTATTGGCTAATCGAAAAATACCTCAAAACCGGCAAACTCAACCCGGTCGAAGGGGGGTATTACCTCGACGCCGACTGGATTCGCCGCCCGATCGGCGCGACGCAGAACCACTGTTTGACGAACCGCGACTTCGGAATCTCCCGCGCCGCGTTCTTCTTCGACCTGAGTCCTTGGGACGACGAAACGCCGAACGACGACCCGAATCAGCCGCTCGGCGCCGATTTTAACGCTTTTAACGCCATTTTGCGCGCCGCGTACGACGCGACCGGCGGACGAAAAATGATTCGCGTCGCGGGTTTCACGCCTTGGGATACCAAATACACCGATCACGGCAACGCCGGCGGCAAACACGGCGGCGTCCAAACCGAATGGCGGCACGCGGAAATTCTTTCCAATTACAACGCTTACCTCGACGCCGACGCGCTCGGGCTCGGGGCGATGGCGAACGCCTCGTTCTTCCAACATTTCCCGCTCGACGCCGTTTATCCGCAGCGCAAACCGACGGTCGACGACCTCCGCCGTCGCGGTTATATCGACGATAACGGTTATCCGGTCGACAAAACGTTCGTCGCGATTTACGGCGGCGATTACGACTCCGCCGCTTGGGTCTATCAGACGGCGCCGGTCTTTTGGAACGACGAAGCGCGCGGCTCGATTCCGATCAGTTGGGCGTTCAATCCGAACCTCGCCGACCGGTTCGCGCCCGGGTTCGATTACCTCCGCCGAACGAAGAGCGACCTCGACTTTTTCGTCGCGGGCGACTCCGGCGCCGGATACGTCAATCCGACGGCGCTCCTCGAACCGCGCCGTTTCTCGAACCTGCCGGACGGACTCGACGTTTGGGTCGAGCATTGCCGCAAGTATTTCGAACGTTGGGATTTAAGCGGAATCGGTTTCGTCATCGACGGCGACGCTCGTCCGAGCGACCGCGCCGTTTTGGAACGCCTCGCCGAGTACGCGCCGGACGGAATCACGACGCATTTCGGCCCGAAAATGGGCGTCGTCGACGGCCCGAACGGCGTCAAAACCCCTTGGCGGCCGATGAATTTCGACCTCGCCGACCCGGTTTCCGGCGCCAATATTATTTTAGGCGACGTCCGCAAAAATAGAGGCGTTCAATTCAATATTTATCGAACGATTCTTTGGTCGCCGAGCAAGGTGAAAACGCTCTTCGAAACCGTCAAAACGGACGCCGACCGCGGCGCGCGGGTCGAGTTCGTCGACATGTATACGTTTTGGCTCCTCTTGCGTTTAGAAATGGAGCGTCTCGGCGTCGACGAAACCGACGTCCGCCTTTGACGCCCGATTTCACGCCGTCCGATTTTAACGGTCGCGCCGACGTTAACGACTTATCGCCGTCGCGACCGACGCCGTTTTCCCCGGTTTCGCCGTTTTTTCAAGAAATTTAAGAAAAAATCGGCGAAAATCGGGAAATTCCCCTTCCCAAAACCGAAACGCAACATATAATAAAGAAAAAATCGGAAGAGAGGCGGTTTTAAACCGCGTTCGTTCGATTAGCTTAATTTAGCAAATTACAAGACGGCTTTCAACGAGGGCCCCTGCAATGGGAGCCTGTGAACCTGGTCAGGCGAGAGATCGAGCAGCCATAAGCGGTAACTTTCATGTGCCGGGGTTCTCGTTGAAAGCCGTCTTTTTTTACGTCGCAACATTCCGATTTTTCCGAATATTCCCTTTTTTCGTCTCTCTTGCCGCCGTTCTTGGTCGTCGTCGTTCTTTCCTGTTTTTCTTCTATCGCCTATTTTTTCCCGAGTTCCTCTTTCGCTGTTTTTTCCATTCCCCCCGCTTTATCGTTTTCCCTTAAACCGTTCCTTTTTTTCGAAAAATTTTGCCGAATTTGCGAAAAAATCGGATAAAATCGCGTCGCGCCGATTGTTTTACCGCGTCTTTCGTTTAAAATAAAGGGAGCGACCGTCGCGCTCGTTCGTTTTGAGCGCCTTTTCGTTATTTTTGCAACGTTAATAAGGTTTTCCCGTGCCCCGCAACCGTTCCGACGCCGCGTCCTCTGAACCGTCTTCCTCCTCGCTTTCCCTCTTCAGCGATTTTACCGAGCAAGCGTCTTCCGACGCGCCCGCCGCCGAAGCGCCGAAAAAGAGCGCGAAAAAAGGCGCGAAAACGACGAAAAAACCGCGTTCTTCCGCCAAAAAATCGGAACAACCGGAAAAATCGGACGCGCCGTCTCTCGTCGACGCGGCGCCGAGTCTCGATCTTTTCGGCGCGTTAGCGGAAACGACCGTTCAAGCGGAAAAGCCGCAACCAGAAACGCCCCCGCAAACGGAAGAAACGCGCCCCGAAACGGTCGCCGAAAACGCCCAAACGCAAGAAACGGCGCAAATGGAAACGACCGTCGAAAACGCACAAACGCAAGAAACGGCGCAAACGGATACGACCGTCGAAACCGCTCAAACGCAAGAAACGGCGCAAACGGAAACGACCGCCGAAAACGCCCAAACGCAAGAAACGGCGCAAACGGAAACGACCGTCGAAAACGCCCAA
>JAZQAP010000027.1:0-2290 GCA_045545275.1 Thermoguttaceae bacterium
CGGGCGGAGCGCTCGCGAAACGCCGTCGTTATGGTTGGCGCCGACTTTATACCCGATATAACCCACGCCCCCGACCGAGAAGCCGACGACGACTCCGATCAGCGCGTGCAACGTTTGCGCTCCGATCAAGACCGCCGAAACCGCCGCCGCGTCGCCGCTTAAGCCGACGACGAACAAGTCGCCCGCGCCGTACAACGCTTGCAAAAGAAAAGCGAGCATAAAAGGAAAAGCGAAACGCCAAAGACCGCGAGCGAGCGGACCTTCGACTAAATAGCGTTCGTTCGAGGGCGGAGAATAGGTTTGTTCCGACATTGCGGGCTCCTTGGGAGGCGGCGTCGTTAAGATATTTTGACGACTTAAAGCGCCTAAAAGAAAAGAAACGAGAATATTTGCGGCGTTTTACTTGGTTGCGGCGAACAGAAAAGGGGAAGCGTCGTCGCGCGCCGCTCCTCGACAAAACTCGCGACTATTTTACGGCGGAAATTTCAGACGTCAAGGGGGCGCGTCGGAAACGACGCTTGTTTCTTTTTTTGAAAATTGTTGCCTTAACGTCGGCGGCGGACGGCGGCGACGAGGAGAAACGCGCGGAAAATAGAGAAAACGGGAAAAATATCGGCGACGGAGCGAATTTGCGCTATTTTGCTCTGTACTTTTTGAAAAAAATAAGGTATTCTGACGGGAGCGGCGGAGTCGAAACCCGTTTTCGACGAAAAGACGCGGCAATTTTAACGAAGGCTCGACGCGGACGTTTCGGCGGTCGAACGCGGCGTTTGGGCGATTTTTAACGATTTTGTCGAATGAAACGGCAAGATTCGGCAACCTATAATAACGACGAGAGCGTTGCGACGGTCGGAGTCGGGAGGAAAGCGGTGTTGGGAAAACTCTTGGAAGGAGCGGCTTGGTTCGCGACGTTGACGCTGGCGACGGTGGGAACGTTGGCGTTTTTGCCCGACGGCGCTTGGGAGACCTTTCCGACGGCGTTGCGACCGGCGCGCGCTAAATTGGCCGAATTCGGCGTCGCGCCGACTTGTTATCGCTCCGATAACGAAACGACGTCCGAACTCGCGTCAAACGACGGGTTGGCGAACGGGGACGACGCCGGGACTTGGCCCGGCGCGACGACGGTGCGGATCGGAGAACGTTGGAAAAGCGTTCGAAAAGTCGGCGAAACCGCTTTCGGGGAAAAAACGCGCGGAAATTTCGGCGCCGTCGATTTGAATAACGCGAATTCAAAAGGGAGCGCGGAGGGGGCGACGGTCGAGGAAACCGGCGCGCTCGTTGGGAACGGCGGCGATTTCAGCGAAGGTTTCGGCGTTTTGGTCGGGGACGAACGAAGCGACGATTCGAACGTCGTCGGCGCGCAACCGACGGCGAACGAAGAAAACGAAGGCGACGAAGAAATAGGGAACGTCGAGTCGGAAAACGTCGGCTTGACGGACGGGAGCGGCGACGTCGGCGAAGATTGGAGCGCGGACGCGATTCCGCCTTTCGACGAAGGAAACGGAGCGGCGACGGAGGTTGCGGTCGACTTGTTGGGCGAGCGCGCGTTTGAAAACGTCGAGAATCGCGCCGACGCGGATTTGGCGATCGGCGTCGGCGATAACGTTGCGAAAACGGGGGCGGAAGCGGGGAACGTCGCGCAAGAAACGACGGCGAACGGCGCGGAAGCGGGCGTCGCGACGTCGCAAAACGCCGACGGCGCGGTCGCGGGAACCGGATTCGAGGGATTTGAAGGATTTAACGGTTTTGGCGCGCCGACTCAACTTTTGGCGGAAGCGGACGCGACCCTGCCGAGCGATTTGGAGGTGGAGGCCGCGGGAAACGTCGCGCCGGATTCCGGGGACGCCGGCTTTGAAACGGGCGATTTGCAAAGCGCGTTGGCCGCCGCCGGGAAAGCGTCGACGCCGGAAGAAATTAAAACGGCTTTCGAGACGTTGAATCGAATCCGAAACGAACGCGGGAACCGTCTCGCCGCCGCCGATTCGCAAGCGCTCGACGCGGCGCTCGATCGCTTGGCGTTCGACGTTTTTTCCAATCCGGCGCAAGCGATTTTGGAACCGCGTCGACAAACGGCGCCCGGCGAATCGCTCGCGTCGATCGCCGAACGGTTGGGGACGACGCCGGAAACGCTCGCCGAAATTAACGCGATAAAGTCGCCGGTCGACGCGCCGCTTCCGCCGGGAACGACGTTGAAAACGGTGCGCGGGCCCGTTTCGGCGGAGATTTCGATCGCAAAAAAAGAATTCACGCTCCGGTTTAACGGGCTTTACGCCGGTCGGTTCGCGTTGGG
>JAZQAP010000028.1:0-5412 GCA_045545275.1 Thermoguttaceae bacterium
GCCGACCAAGAGTGGACGAACCGTTCGAACATCGGCCCGCGCGCGTTTTGGCAACGCGAAGTTTGGAAGAAAATGAGCGCGATTACCGACGGAACCTCGAACACTGTTTGCCTTAGCGAATGCGTCGTCCCGGCGACCCGCGAAACGAACGTCGTCCGCCAAGGCGCGGTCGCGAGCTATCAACCGCACGACGGCGAGGGCCGCCCGCAACTTTGCCTCGACAACGCGTTGGCCGCCGACCGCATGACCGTCAAAAACCCCTGCACGGGTCTTTGGCGCGGTCGCATTTGGTCGAACGGACGCGCCGCGGAGGCTTGGTTCACCTGCACGCTTCCGCCGAACTCCGTTTCCTGCGTCGCGGGTTCTTTCAATTCGCACGAATGGGGCAGTTTCGCGCCGACGAGCTATCACACGGGCGGCGTCAACGCGCTTCGCGTCGACGGTTCGGTGATGTTCGTTTCCGACACGATCGACTGCGGAACTCTTTCCGCGGCGCAAGTTACGTCCGGCAAGAGCCCTTACGGCGTCTGGGGCGCGCTCGGCTCGATCAACGGCGGCGAAACGACGACGGCGCCGTAATCGCCCGCCTCTTTCCAACCGCTAAAACCGATAAAACGCGGCGATTTTGCCTCGTCGCGTTTTCTTTTTCCACTTTCCCAACGTTCCCAAACCGAAAGGTCGACAATATGCGCAAACGCTCCCCCGCTTCCTCCGTTTTCCCGCCTTTCCTATTCTCCCTCGCCGCGCTCCTTTGTTGCGCCGCCGTCGTCGGTTGCGGGCGCCCGAAACCGGACGGAATGCCGAAACTCTTCCCCTGCAACGTGAAGGTTATCCAAGACGACGCCCCGTTGGCCGACGCGACCGTTACTTTTCACGGCCCGGACGGCTTCAAATGGGCGGTCTCCGGAACGACCGACGCGAGCGGCGTCGCGAAAATGCACACGCACGGCACGTATCCCGGCGCTCCGGAAGGGGAATTTAAAGTAACGATTACCAAACACGTCGTCGAACCGGCGGAAGTCGACCCGAACGCGTCGGCGAGCGTAACCGTTTCCGGCGGTTCGGCTTACGACCTCGTCGACGCGCAGTTCAAAATGAAAGACTCGACGCCGCTGACGATTACCGTCTCCGGCAAAACCTCGGAAGAGTTCGATGTCGGCGCCGCCGTTCGCGACGCGGTGCAAGCGCCTTAATCGTTAAATTCGCTTCAATTTAACGTCAAAACGCCGCTCGACGCGAAATCGAGCGGCGTTTTTTGCGCGAAAACCGAAAATCCCCCGCAAACGGCGCGACGTTAAAATCGCCGCGACCGTCAATCCTTAACGTTTTCGACGAGCCAAATCAGTCCGTTTTTCAAAAATCGTCGAAACGCCGGATTTTCGTAAGCCTTTTTATCGTGTCCGAGCGCGAACGTCAAGACTTCCGCGTCGCCGAGCGTCCAAATCCAAGCGACCTGCGGCGTCATTCGGGGCGCGTCGGTCGTCAAAAGAACCTTGACGTCGGGCGAAACCCACATATTTTCGTAACTTTCGTCGATTATCGTAAACGCTTCCAGCGGAAACGGCGGTTCGCCGTCGATTCGAGCCGGTTTCACGTCGATTTCGCGGTCGTGTTCGTAAGCGCCGAGGGGACGACGCTTCCCTTCAATCTCGCAATTTTGCTCGAAGACGTAGGTTCCGCCGGCGATTTTCCAGAAATCGGGCCGTTCCGGATGCGCCGAAAGTCGGTGGTGCAGGAAAAAGACGCCGATTTTGCCGCTTTTAAGGAGCGTTTCGTACCGCGCGAACTCTTCGTCGCTCATCGGCGTTTGGCACATATCGTAAAAGAGGAGCGCGTCGAACCGTTTTTCGAGTCCCGGGGCCAACAACGCCCGATCTTGCGGGAGCGTCGCTCGCGAAAACTCGAATTCGTCGCCGAGCGCCGCCAACATTTCGGCGAATTCCGGCTCGTCGTAAGGATGCCCGCCGTCGAACACGAGAACGCGAATCTTCGCTGTTTCCGATTTTTCCGTTTTCGTCGACTTTTCCGCCGCCAACGCCGCCGGGTTTGCCGCCGTCGCGCAACAAATCGCGCTCAAGACGAGAAGCGCCGCGCTCCGAAGCCAATTATTTTTCCTTATCATCGTCGATTCTCCTTCGTTTTGCTCGAGCGGACGGAGCCGGTTTTAACGATTAAACAACTTAGTTAAACCGCCGTCGGCTTTTTCGCCGCGTCGCCAAGCGTTTTCGTCCTTAATCTTAACGCAACGCCGACGCAAAGTCAAGCGGCGCGTCGACGGTCGCTCAAAAACGACGCGAGCCCAAAAGAAAAAACGCCTAAAATTCCAAACGCAACGGCGCGATCAAGAAACAAAAAAACGCCGACTCGAAAATCGGCGTTTTTTGTCTCTTCGAAAGCTCGAACGTTCGCGGCCAATTTACTTCCGGCGTTTTAACGCGTTCCGACGCTTAAAAAAGCGTTTGAAAAGCGCGTCTCGACGAAAATAACCGGCGAACGGCGGCCAAGGAATCGAAATTATTCGAGGCCCCAAGCGCGAATGAGGTCTTCGGCGCCCGGCGTCATACGGCGCAGTTTCGCGGCGAAAACCGCTTTGCCGGCGGCGTCGAGGGTCGGCAGCTTCGCCTTCATTTTCGTCAGTTGTTCGCGACGCTTACGACGGCACTTCAATTCCTTTTTTCTTTCGGAAATAGACACGATAATCTCCCATCGATGTGATTTTAGGCGTTCAACACGTCGAGCGCGCCGAAAAACGTCTTCAACGACGCGGCCCCGACAGAACAGGCGCCCGAAACGCTTTCCGTCTCCGCTTACTCGTTTTTCGCTCAAACTTGCCCGTCAAGAGAACTTCGACGTCCGCGCGCCCGCGAAACGAAATCCACCCGCCCGGCAAAGGGCGAGAACAACCCACGCGCCCGCGAGGGCGCGATATAAATCCAGCCGCCCGGCAACGGAACGACGTTAAGCAAACGGAGCGCGCGAAACGCTCGGACATAAAAAATTTTACTAACGTATTTTAACACGCCCTCGCCGTTCGTCAAGGCGCGTTCTCGAACGTTTTCGCGTTTTCTAACGATTTTGCGTCAAAAAATCGCGGAAAACGTCGTTTTCTTCCCGTCGCGACGCCGATTTTCTCAAGTCGCCGCGCTTTTTAGCGACCGTCGAGGTTAAAAACGCCGCCTGTTGCGACGGCTTACAATAATTAAACTTAAAACGCCGATTTTAATGATTTTAACGCCGACGTCGTCAAAAAATTTCGCCGCCGCCGACGTTGAACCGTCGTTCCAAGACAACGCGCTTTCCGATAAAACAAAACGACGCTCGAGGCCGACGAAACAACGTTCGCCCGCCTTCAACGGCGTTAAAACAGGCAAGAACGGCAAACTAAAAAAACTTGTTCGCCGCTCGACGTTCCTTCATTAAAGGACGCGGGCCCCTTGCGCCGGACGCGTCGCGAAGATCGTCGCGTCTTTTCCGACCGCTTTTTTATATTCCGCCTCGATAATCTTGGTAATCTCGGCGACTTTTTCCGTTTTTACCAACGAAACGGTGCAACCGCCGAAACCGCCGCCGGTGATGCGCGAACCGATAACGCCCCCTTCCGGGCCGATTTTGCGGGCGATTTCGACGAGAACGTCGATTTCCGGGCAAGAAACTTCGTAATCGTCGCGGAGCGAGTCGTGGCTGGCGTACATTTGCGCGCCGACGGTCGCCCAATCGCCGGCGACGAGCGCGTCGGCCATTTTCAGCGTGCGAACGTCTTCGCCGACGACGTGTCGAGCGCGGCGGTAGAGGCGGTCGCCGTTCTCTTCGTCGATCAACTTATCTTTCGACGCTTCAAGGGTTTCCATCGTAACGTCGCGCAAAAGTTCGACGCCGAGACGATGGGCGGCTTCTTCGCAACTGGCGCGACGTTCCGGATATTCGCTCCCGGTCAGCGCGTGTTTGACGTTCGAGTTGGTAATCAACACCGAGACGCTCGGGTCGGAAATCGGAATCATTTTCGGCTCGCAACTGCGGCAGTCGAGGAGCATCGCGCAGTCTTTTTCGCCAAGCGCCGAGATGAATTGATCCATAATCCCGCACTTCATCTTCGCGAAGACGTGTTCCGCCTTTTGGCAGAGGAGCGGTTTTTCGACGGCGCCGAATTTAACGCCGCTCAACTCTTCCATCAGCGTCGCGACGGCGACTTCCAGCGAAGCGGAGCTCGAAAGGCCGCCGCCGAGCGGAACGTTCGACGTAATAACGGCGTTGAAACCGGCGACTTTCGCGCCCTTTTCGAGCGAACAGGAGATCGCGCCTTGAACATAAGACGTCCACTCGACCTTTTCGGCGGGCAAAATTTCGCCGGAAATCGCGAAATCGGCGGTTTCGTCGGTCGCTTTCGCGTAAATCGTCGCTTTTTCGGCGCCGTCGTTCGGCCCGGCGGCGATAATCGTCCAACGCTCGATCGCCATCGGGAAGACGAAACCGCCGTTGTAGTCGGTGTGTTCGCCGATCAGGTTGACCCGACCGGGCGCCGCGACGAGCGTTTGCGGCTCCGCGCCGAATTTTTCGCGAAAAAGGGTCTTCGTTTCGTTCAACAGCTCTTCAAAAAGTCGGTCGGACATCGGCCTCGTCCTTTACGTTCGGAAAATAAAATCGGAAAAATTGTTAAAATCGGCAAGCGCAAACGTTCCCAACGCCTCGCTCGTCGGAAAAATCGGCAAGCGCGAAAGTCGAAAACGCCCCCGTCGCCGATAAATCGACGCAAAACGCCCCGACGTCGAAGCGACGCAAGCGCAAAACGCCTCCGTCGACTCCGACGCTCGTTCGGAATCGCGTCAAAATCGGCGCAAACCGCAAAATCGGAATCGCCGACGGAACGTTTTCCGCTCCGCCGACGCCGATTCGCTCAGTATACCGGAAAACGGCCCGGTTTTCAAGCGTCGCCGTTGAGAAATTTCTCGAACGCCGCTTCCGAATCGAGTTCCGACTCGACCCAAGCGCCGTCGACGAGCGTCGCGACCGAGCAACCGCGCCAGTCGTCCTCCTCCTTCTCCTCGTCTTCGTCGTAAGGAACGACCAAAACGACCGCGCCGTTTTCGTTGGTGATTTGGCCGCCGTCCGATTGCTCGAAACCGTTCGTTTCGGAGCGAAGCCAAGCGGCGAGCGTCGCGACGGCGTCCCAATTCGCTTCTTCGAACCCGTCTTCGAGCATTTGGAACGCGAAACAACCGGTCGTCGCCGCGAATTTTTCGACCGCCCAAGCGCGGTTCCGTTCCGGGAGCATCTCGCCGACAAGTTCGCGGAACTCGGCGACTTCCTCGGCCAACATTTCGGACTCGAAAAGCGCGTCGAACTCGAGAATCGCGACTTCGCGATCTTCGTCGTCGACAAAAAGGATTTGAATCGGCTCCGCGTCGAGGTTGTCCG
>JAZQAP010000029.1:0-7230 GCA_045545275.1 Thermoguttaceae bacterium
CTTTCGACAAAACGCTTTCGAGCGCTTTTTGCAGGCGGTTCGGTTCGCCAGGCGGGAGTCGGTAAACTCGCGGAACCATCGCGTTTGCGTCGTTTACGTCGGCGGTCAGGTAAAAAGCGCCGCGAGTCTCGACGCATTGTAACCCGTTCGTTCTTGCAAGGAGCGGCACCAAATCGGCGACGTCGCGAAGCGCAAAGTATCCGGAAACGGATTGGTTCGCAACTTCCGCCGAACAAAAGACTTCGCAACCGCCGACGTCGGAAATCTCTTCGAGCGCAGCGCGGAGCGGAACGCCGTCGAAAGCGAACGTCAGCTTTTGCCCTTTCGCTCGAACTCCTTCAATTTGCTTCGTTTGCGACGTCGCGAACGCCGTCGGCTCCGGTTTCGGCGCCTTGTGGAAAAACTCCGTCGAGCGGCAACCCGTCGCGAATAGGGTCGACGTTCCCAACGCCAGTATCGACAACAGATTCCGGAGGCAAAATCGGCGGTTCGAACCCTTGGCGCGACCAAATCCGCCCGCCTTCAAATAAAATTTCGCGTCGTTTGATATTAATCCGTTCCAAGCGCTCTTCGATAACGTCCGTGTCATCGGTATTTTCTCCAAATCGAGCTATTTCAACGAGTTCGCCTATTTTATAGGCGCCGGTCGAGGAAATAATCCGATCCGTGAAAAACGCTTGAACGCCGAACGGGGCCGACGCAAGTTTGGGCAAGGTTTCCGGTTGTGAAATCGGGCTGGAATTCGTCGCTAAATTGTTTTCGGGCAACGTTTCCGGCGCTATTTCCTCCGGTAATATTATCGGCGCTTCTTGCGGTAAAGCGCTTACATTTTCGGGATTTTTTACCGTTCTAACCGATTTATTTTTCGTGGGTTGCGGACGTTTCCCCACGCCCAACGGCTTTAAAAAAGTATCGTAAACGGCGCCGAAAATAAAGACCGCGCAGAAAGTTTTCAGCGCCAAGTGCGGGCCGTGTTTCATGGCAAACCACCGCACCGCGCCCCAACGACCGACGAACGGAAGCGCTCTATCTCCCGTGATGTCGAGCTTTGACGACGCCATCGTTACCGATTGATAAAGCGCGAAAATCTCTTGCGACATCACGACGACTTGAATCGGGCCGTCGTAGGTTACCTTGTTGCCGGAACTCCCGTAAGTTCCGGCTCTAACTCGATAAACTTGACGGGTTACGCCGAATCCTTTAAGGAACGTTTCGACGTCGGCCATCGGAATCGAAATCGGGAAGGGAAGCGTCATCGTTTTCATATTGAAAACGTGAACCGCTTCTTCGCTCATACGCAAAACCGGGCGGGCGATCTGGTCTTTATCTTGCGTGATGAGTATCCAATCGTGGCGTTTATGGCGATGTTGCGCCATATAGTTACGGAGCGCCGCCGTCTCTTGAACCGCCTTAATATAGGCAAACTCGGAACCCAGAAGTTTATGTATTTCGTCGATTACGATGAACGCGTCGTCCGGAAACTTATCCCACCAGAAATCGAACTGTTGCTCGCCTTGTTTGTCGTAAACAAAGTGGCCTTTTTCGTCGCGCTTGGCGACCGGCGGCGTGAAAAAATCGTCGTCTAAAATGTTCAAATAGCGGTCGACGTCGAAATCGACGCCCGCGTTCTTGTCGACGTAAGCCTTGACGGCGTCGCGGTTAAACGATAGGTTCGTAAAAAGCCGTTGCGCGTAAGGCTCGCCGGTTTCCTTTTCGACGCGGGCCCAGTCGCAAAGAATCGCGGCAAGCGTTTTAACGGCGTGGTAACTCTTGCCGCTACCGGGTTTACCGTAGATAATTTTAATCGTCATCGCGTCAACCGATAAAAGGAATTAACTTGATTATAATGCGAATGATCGTAAACACCGTAAAATAGGCGAATAAAAAAAGCATGCACTTAAACGCCTCGGAAATCGGAACCAATTTATCGAGGGAAGCGAGAACCTCAAGGAATGCGTTGATATTATTTTCGAACTTTGAAAAATCGGCGTCCGGAAAAATGCTAAGCACATAAATAAACAGGTTTACGAGCTGTTCGAAAATGAACTCCGCAACTTCCAGGACGATGTTATAAATTGTCGTTAAAGCCCAATCGAAAAGCGCTTTTATCTTTTCGAAAAGCCATTCGAAAGCGCCGGAAAACCAGCCCTTATCCGGTTCGTCGTCGGTCGCGAATAGTATCGGAAACATTGTCAGCCCGCCAGTTTACGCAACGAATGGAAAATCCGCGCGAAGGTGAAAAAGTAAAGCGCCGCAACCATTATGCCGCGCAACATCGTTAACGGTTTGCTCTCCGCCGCTTTATTGAGATCGATCTTAACGCCGGTGCGGTCGAATATGCGCGGAGTTTCGTAAACAGGAAGTTGGGCGTCGCCCTGGAAATTTCCGAAGGCGTTTTGGAAAAACGAAATCTTAAACTTTTGCTCTAAAGCGCTTAATAACCGTTGATACTGTTTATCGAACTCGGAATTTTCAATAAACGTATTGTTACGCCCGACGGTTGGCGCTTCGCCTTCCGGGAAGTCGTCTTTGTGGCAATCGCAACCGCCGCTACCCGTTGTACCGTTGCACATCGGCGAGCCGTTTTTGTGTTGCGAGTGCGACGCGGCGGGAAGGGAAGCGCAACGTTTGCACTCGCAAGTATGATAACAACAGTAGTTAACGCACGTGCAAGGCGTTTCTTCCGGATTCTCCGGATTGCCCGACGCGTGGCAGTCGCAACAGTAAGTCGAACCGCTCGCGACGCCGTCGCATTTCGAATCGCCGTTTTTGTGATTTCCGGAACAGGAGCCTGCCGCCTTGCACTTCTTGCACTCGCATTTACAAGCGCAACAATAGTTTTCGCAAGTGCATTCTTCTTCGTCCGGATTTTCCGGATCGTCGGTTTTGTGGCAGTCGCAGACATAGTTCGAATCGCTTGACACGCCGTCGCACTTCGTATCGCCGTTTTTATGATTTGCGAAACACGAACCCGCCGCCTTGCACTTCTTGCACTCGCATTTACAGGCGCAGCAATAATTTGCGCACGTACATTCTTCGTCGTCCGGATTCTCCGGATCGTCGGCTTGGTGGCAATCGCAACCGTCCTCGCCGTCCGTTTCGTCGCAACCGGGTTTTCCGTTTTTATGGTTCTCGTGCGCTTCGCCGGGGAGGTGCGCGCCGCACTCGCATATATGCAAACAGCAGTAATCGCCGCAAGTGCAAGTTTCGTCGGGTTTATGGCAAACGCAATCGTCGGGCGTGCCGCCGCATTCGGCGCCGCTCCACTTGCCGCAAACGCACTCGCAACTGCAAAAAGCGCCGCACTTACAACCGGAATCGAACGAAGGAGCGTCGTCGATCCAGTCGTTAAGATCGCCGCCGCGCACCCACTCGACGAGGTCGATAACGCCGCCGCCGTCCGCGTCGTGAGTTTCGAAGTTGTTGAGCCTTGCAACGTCTAAACTATTAACGACGGCTCCGGTAATCGCGAGATTCTTCACGTCGACAAGAAACGAGCGCAAGTTCGTCATAAAGTTCGCGGCGTCTTGAACGGTTATATTCCCCGAATTTACGTAAGTTCCGTAAAACGAAGCGCTTTTAAACGCGCCGTCCTCAATGCGAAAATAAACCGGCCAATAGCCGTGCGCGACGTTTCCGGAAGCGAGACCGTCGGGCGACGCCCAATTTCCGTTGGGGAGACGAACGACGACGCCTTGAAATAACGCGCCGCCCTTCGAAGTTGTTCCGTTACTTAACGTCGTTTGTTGTATGAGACCGCCCGCCCAAAGCCAGCAGTCGTAAGAGCCAGGGTCGGGAAGGTTAACAAGGCCAAGTTCGTAATACGTTACTTCTTGGCCTTCTAAGAGCGTCGTTTTGTTCCAAAGATCGCGCGCGTAGGCTTCAAGCGACGTGAACGCGATTCCCGACGTCGCCGCGAGCATAATCCCGGCGTTTTCGTCGGTCGACGCCGACTCTTGCGCGCGGATCGGCGCGAAGGTCGCGAGTATGAGCGCGAAAAACGCCGCTAAAATTATCGATTGTCGCCGCATAGCATCGCCGCCGTTAAGAAGAGAAGGGAAACGACGCTCGACAAGAAGTAAAGCGTTGTAAGGTAAAGCATTGTCGTCGTTAGCCTTTGTTCAAAATATAACTGCAAATCAGCCCGATTAGGAACCAAACCGAGCAAACGAGCGCGTGTAACAGTTGTTCCGGAAGAAGTTCCGTTTCCATCGTTAAAACGGCGGCTCGCCGTCCTCCTCGTCGTCGCCTTCGAACGGATTGCCGATATTGTCGTCGGCGAACCCGTAAACGTCTTTGTTATACGATTTAAGAAGCGTCGCTTCTTTGGTGAAACTCATCTCGTCGAACTTTTGTATCAAAAGTCGACGCGTGAATGGGTCCATTTTGTCGAACGCTTCGTAAAGTTCGCGATTGCTCGCTCGCACTTCGTCGGAGAAGCTCTTGCCCCAATAATCGCCGCTAATATACGCCTCGCGAAGCGCTTCTTCGTCGGTCATAACTCTTTGGCGTTCGGTGTGTTCTCGGTCTTGTTGCGCTCGTTCTTCGCGAAGTTCGCGCGGAGTTCGCAGGCGATACGGGCTTTCGTGTTCCAGCTCGAGGTATTCCGACGTATCGATTTTCTTCTTGGGTTTCGGCTTTTCCGCTTTCGGCGACGCGGCGCCGTCGGATTTTTTCGCGTCTTTGGCGGTCGCTTGCGCGTCGCCGGAAGTCAATTCGCGGAACTTGTTTGAGCCCGCCGAGATTACGAGTAATGCGACTGCAAGTAATATGCCGCGACGCGCCCAGTCTTGCGCGTTCGGAAGGATATTGTCGTAGGTTTCGACCGCTAAATCGCCGGGACTTAATCGCGGACTCAACAAATCGAGCATCTCTTGATAATACGGATAACCAAAAGTCGCCGAATGTAACGGAATCAAATCGCCATTTTCATCGACTCCATAAAAACTATAACCATATTCGTACATCTTGCCGGCGTCATTTCTTACGTAATCTACAATAACGCCTGAACCATTAGGAACGCCGTAATCGGTTAAATTCGAGCCTGTATGAACGCGAATTAAATCCGCTCGAGTTAGCGATCGATCAACGACGTCGCAACCAAAACGAATAATGTAAAGAGGGCGACCGTCGTAAAAACTTAACCCGAAACGCTCCGTGCGTCGCGACTCGTTGTAATCTTTCGCGAAAACGTTCGAAGTCGTCAGTGTCAACACGCATAACATTAAGGCTATTAAGAAATTACGCATCGGTCGCCTCTTTCCTCTTATTAACTGCGGAACAAGAAACTTCGCGCTTTAGTCCAGCCGAGCTTCAACACGAAGACCAAAACGGCGATCTCCAACGCCATTGTGAGCCAAGGCCCGAGACTGCCTTTAAGACCGCCCAAAACGGATTCAGAAGTCGGCCAAGTCGAAGTCGTCGATTCTTGCGCCATCGCCGAAACGCCGTAAGCGCACGAGCCGACGACCGCCGCGCAAACCGCGACTTTCGAGACGAGTTTCGAACCGTTGCGCTTAACGAAAGTCCAAGCGCTAGAAGCGGTTCCGCGAAGTTTTTTCGTAACGTTCATTGTTATTTCTCCTATTTTGAGAGAGTGTAAAACGACTTGGCGCAATAACCTAACCAGTAAAGCGCCGTGCCGAGGGAAAAACCATAGGATAAAAAGCCCGCAATATCGGACGCGAGTTTAGGTTCCATTAAAATGGAATCCTTTCGTAAGGTCTGCTTTCGTCGGCGGTTGCGAGAAGTTCGCGCTCCGGAACGTCGCACTCGCCGTTTTTCGTTATATTGTAATCCGCGCGTTTGCGAAGGTAATCTTTGTAAAGCTCCGGAATCGCGTCGTTTACGGCTTGTAAAACGTAAATTTGGAATTCGTCTAGAGTCATCGTCGATACCTCGTTATCGTATGCCGTCGCGGAACTTAGGCAACCTAACGCTTGCTTGACAAGAAGCCGTTTGTCGATACGTTTCGAACGGTCGCGAGTCAGCGGAACCGACGATTTGCGGCCTTGACAAAACGCCGACTCGAACGCAAATTGAACCCATTCCCACTCTTGCGAAACGTCTTGTTTGTTCTCGCGACCGCGAACTTTCGGCGTTTTCAGAATCCGGAACCAGCGCCGCGTTACGTAGTCGACCACGTCCGGCATACGTTCGGCGTAGTCCTCGACCGTTTGTAAGTCGAAGTAATTCAACGCTTCCCGCTTGAACCGGAACTCGATTCGCGTCAAGCCGTACTCGTCGGCGCCGTCGAAAAGCGGGTTCAAGTCCTCGAGTTTTTGTTCGTCGCGCTTGTCGAGACACTCTTTTAACTTGTCGTATATCGCGACTTGCAACGTCGAACCACCACGAAGCGATTGAAGCGTTAAGCCGTCGTCGACGTTGCGATCCCAGCGGTTCCACTGACGGACGCGGGCGACGATTCGGCCTTCGTCGAACGCTTTCGCGACCCAGTCGAATTTTGTCGCCAAGGTAACTTGCATATCGACGCGACCGAGAATCTCTTTTGTAACGTCAAGACCGATAACGTTTAGGAGTTCTCGAACTTCGTTGTTAACGTCGACCAAATCGCGACCAAAAAGCGCTTCGTAGCCGAACCGAGCCCGGACGGCGGGGTATTTGTCTTTCGGGTTGTTGTGGATTAAAAGGGTAACGCCGCCGCGTTGCAAACGGAAGCGAAATCGAGGTTTACCGCCGCGTCCGCCGGTTCCGGTCGGAGCGATAATCCAGGGTTGACCGTTCAGGAAGACAATTTCCGGAAGCGGATCGGAGCAACGGTCGTAACTTTCGGCGGCGCGGGCTTTATATTCGCCGAGTTCCTCGAAGAACTCGTTCCGTTCCGCGAGGTTGCCGTCGAACCACTCGCCGTAATACGAGACTTCGCACCCGCCGTCGTAACCGCCGGAAAAGTTCGGCATATTCGCCGGGGCGACGAGGTCGGCGGGCGCTTCAGTCGGTCGTTGCGAGCGTTCCGGGCCGGGAGCGGGAAGGGCGGGCGTTTCGGAGGTCGCCGCGTTACGTTGGTAGGCGAAGAGCGGGCCGGCGGGGTGAATGTTACTTTGAAGGGCCCCTGCTAGGGTTTAGAATGCCGTTGTAAAATAACAACTTACAACAGGGCGGTTGCAGGAATGGTTGCACGGATAATTGGAACCCCGGAGGTTGCAAAAATGGTTGCATTGTCAGCCAAGAATGTAAACATACTCGACGGAATCGCGAACCGTTTTTTCG
>JAZQAP010000030.1:0-11833 GCA_045545275.1 Thermoguttaceae bacterium
TGGGCGGCGTCCTGACCGATCGCAACGGTCGAACGACGTTGAAGGGCCTTTGGGCCGCCGGGGAAGTCGCGAGCGTCGGGCTGCACGGCGCGAACCGCTTGGCGTCGAACAGCTTGCTCGAAGCGCTCGCTTACGGCGAGACGACCGGACGCTTGGCCGGAGAGATCGCGCTCCAAACGACGGACGAGTATCGGGCGCTTCCGCTCGAAAACCCGCCGACGCCGTCCGGTTCGAACGCGACGATCGACGTCGACGACGTGCGCAACTCCCTGAAAAGCGTAATGTGGCGGCTCGTCGGCGTCGTGCGCGACGAAGACGGATTGGCCGAGGCGGAACGCAAGTTGGGCGATTGGTCGAAGATTTTGTTCTCGAAGCAATTTTCGGAAATTTCCGCTTGGGAAACGCAAAATATGCTGACCGTCGCTCGAATGATCGTCGCCGGCGCGAAAGAGCGTCGGGAGACGCGCGGAGCGCACAACCGAAGCGATTGCGCCGACTTCGACCCGAGCGTTCCGGCGGTTCACTCGATTTTCATTCCGGAAACGGATTGACGATGAAGAATTTGAGCGCCGGTTCAAAGGACGGCGAAAATATCTCGCGAAAGGGACGAAGATGGACGTTTTAACGTCGATTTTTTACGCGGTTCTCGGCGCGGCGGCGTTGGTCGCCGGAGGCGAGGCGTTGGTGCGCGGCGCGAAGAGGATCGCCGAGAAAATGAAAATTTCGCCGTTGGTCGTCGGCTTGACGGTCGTCGCGATTTGCACGAGCGCGCCGGAGATGGCGGTTTCTTTCTCGGCGGCGTTGCAGGCGACGCCGGAAAATCCGGGCGTCGCGAACGTCGCGTTCGGCAACGTCGTCGGGAGCAACGTTTGCAACGTCTTTTTGATTCTCGGCGTCTGCGCGTTGATTCGACCGCTGTCGGCGTCGCGTCAAACGGTTCGGCGCGAGAACCCGATTATGATCGCGGTTTGCTGTTTGCCGTTGATTTTAGCGGCGTGTTGCGTTCGACCGGACGGCGCGCATTGCCTGCCGCGTTGGTCGGGCGCGCTTTTATTGGCCGGGTTCGTTCTTTACGAATGGCTGACCGTGCGCCAAGCGAAGCGCGACGAAGCGGCGGGCGTCGGCGAAAAGTCGAGCGAAACCGCGACGTTGGAAGACTTAACGGACGCGCAGGTTCGGTCGGCGGCGCTCGAATGGGCGACGGCGTTCGGAGCGGTCGCGCTCGGTTTGGCGCTTCTTGTCGTCGGAGCGAATCTTTTCGTCGGCGGCGCGGTAACGATCGCTCGAGCGGTCGGCGTTAGCGAGTTGGTTATCGGCTTGACGTTGGTCGCGCTCGGCACGTCTCTTCCGGAGTTGACCGTTTCGGCGATCGCGACGTTGCGCGGCGAAACGGACGTCGCGGTCGGCAACGTCGTCGGGAGCAACATTTGCAACGTCTTGCTGATTCTCGGCGGAACGGTTCTGCTCGTTCCGGGCGGAATTGAGATTTCGGCGCGGTCGCTTTACGTCGACCTGCCGATTATGGTCGGCGCGGCGCTTCTCTGCGGCTGGTTCTGTTTCACCGAACGTAAGATTCAACGCTGGGAAGGCGCGGTTTTCGTCGCCGCTCAAATAGCGTACTCGGTTTACTTAACGCGGTTCGCCGGTTGACGCGAGCGGAAGAAATCGAACGAAAGCCGACGTCGGGACGCAACGGTCTCGGCGTCGGCGTTTTTCTTTCCTGACGGCGAAATTCCTTGACTTTCGGCGCGTTTTCGGCGATAATGGGGCGAAGTAAGCGGCGAGTCGTTCGGCGCTTTCGATAAAATACGTCGATTGGGAAAAGGAGAGAAAAATGAGAAACGCCGGATTCGCCGCCGTCGCGCTTTTG
Organism: Thermoguttaceae bacterium; assembly: GCA_045545275.1. Taxonomy (GTDB): domain Bacteria; phylum Planctomycetota; class Planctomycetia; order Pirellulales; family Thermoguttaceae; genus RUG369. The sequence goes on from JAZQAP010000030.1 coordinate 1,871, forward strand.
GGGGCGGTTTTCGGTTGGAACGCCGCTTTTGACGCCGCGTCGCAGGCCGCCGAAAACATCGAAAACGCCGCGAACGCCGAACAAGCCGCGAGCGTCGCCGACTCGAACCGCGTCGTCGTCGACTTGCAAGACGACGGGCGGGCGCTGATCAACCCCGGGATGGGGTGGACGATGCATTTTTATTCGAACGTGCCGACGAATTACGGGAGCCGACTCGAGCCGTCGGACGCGCTCGACTGGTTCGAAGGGTGTTCGACCGTTTATTTGCGCCTTCCTTGGGCGTTCCTCGAACCGGAGGAGGGCGTTTTTAACTGGTCGATGGTCGACGCGCCGGCGCAACGCTGGATCGAGCGCGGGAAAAAGGTCGCGTTTCGCTTCACGACGTCGGAAAACTGGCTCGAGTACGCGACGCCGAAATGGGTCTTCGACGCCGGAGCGAAGGGCGTCCGTTACACTTGGGGGAAAGGGCCGCAACCGGACGGGCATTGCGTCGACCCGGAGTTCGACGACCCGATTTATCTTGAAAAACTGCGCAATTTCCTCGCCGCGGCCGGGCGCCGGTACGCGAACAACCCGAACGTCGCGTTTATCGACGTCGGCACATACGGCATGTGGGGCGAAGGGCACTCGAACCTCGGCGTTTGGGCCGACGCGTCTTTTTCCCGAATGGACGCCGAGCGAACGTTGAAGGTCGTCAAGACGCATATCGACCTGCACCGCGAATACTTCCCGGGCGTTTTGCTCTGCGTTAGCGACGACGTCGCGGGCGCCGAAAAGCCGGGGCGCGACTTCCCGGAAACCGATTACGCGCTGTCGCAAGGCGTAACGCTCCGCGACGACAGCATTCTCGTGCAACCCGCGCCGCGGCAATGGTTTCACGACGAATTGGCGCAAAAGTTTTGGCCGACGCTTCCGGTGATTCTCGAACACGAACACTACCTCGGTTCGAAGGAACGCGGCGCTTGGGACGACGAAAAACTGATCGAGTCGGTCGAGCGTTACCGCGCGTCGTATATGTCGATTCACTGGTTCCCGGAAGTCGAATGGGAAGGTTCGAAAGACGCGATTCGCCGCATTAATCGCCGGTTGGGATACCGCCTTTTCCCGTCGCAAGTCGTTTATCCGGAGTCGGTTAAGATCGACGAGTTCTTCGACGTTTCCTGGACGCTGCAAAACGTCGGCGTCGCGCCGTGTTACGACGGCGGTTTTGTCGCGTTGACGTTGAAGGACGCGAAGGGCGGCGTCGTCGCGGTCTTGGTCGACGAAGGGTTCGACGTGAAAGAGCTGAAGACGGCGGAACCGGGCCAAGCGCCGCAAGTCGAGCGAACGAACCGTTTCCGCGTTGGTTGCGTCGGGCCGACGACGAAACCGGGCGAGTACGACGTTTATCTCAGCGTCGGAAAGCGCGACGGAACGCCGGTTTACGAACTGCCGCTCGGCGACGCCGACGCGTCGCGCCGGTATAAAATCGGCAAAATAACGCTCGAAGCGAAGTAACGGGAAGTAACGGGAAGTAACGGCGACTTTTGCGGTTCGTCGTTAAAGAAAATTGTTTTTTTTTTCGTCGCAACCTTTAAAAATTGAAAAATGACGTTATAATTTAAGCGGACGTGGAAAGCGTCCGTTTTTTTATTTTCGCGTTATTTTTCGCAACGAGGTAAGACGATGAATTTAGAGAGAAAAAAACGCTTGCGCTAAAACGTTGGCGGCGTTTGCGTTAGCGTCGTTGGTCGCGTCGACGGCGGGATACGCGGAGAGTTCGTCGTCGGTCGCCGCGCCGCGAGCGGTCGCTCCGGAGGTTTCCGAGTTTTCGGTCGACGACGTGGAGTTGGTTACGGGGGAAGTTGTTCCGGCGGGGACGGTTCCAGTTCTCTACAACGACGGCGGCTGGGCCGTCGTTTATCGCCCGACGCGCTCCGGTTCGCTCGAACGTCCGCCGCGAACGGTTCCGATCGTGAATAGCTCCGGCGTCGTTCTTTGTTACGTCGAGCGTCCCGAAGGGGCGAGCGCGATCAAATGCCCGGCGGGGAGACTTCCGTTGATTTCCGACGGGGTCGTGAAGCGTTTCGTTCCGCGTCCCCCGAAGAACGGCCCGTTCGCGTGTCCGCCGGGCGCGGGCGTCGTCGCGGATAGCGACGGCGAAATTCTTTGTTACGTCGCTATGCCCGAGGTCGGGGGGCTCCGGAAGCGGCGTTCTCCCGAACATATTCCTGTTTTTCTTAGCGCTAAGGACGGATTCAAGGCTCAATTTGAAATTTATCGTCCGCTTCGTCCCGCGACGAACGGGCAGACGGTCGAGCGTCCGGCGCGAACGGTTCCGGTTTTGGATAGCGACGGTTACGTTCTCTGTTACGCTTATTCTCCGGAAGGGGGCGACGCGGTCGAATGCCCGGCGGGAAAAATTCCCGTGATCGACTACGTCGAGGGCGTCGTCGACGGATTCGAGACTCGGCCTGCGGAAAAACCGACGTGGTACGGTTTCGATATTACGGAAATAACGGAAGGCGGAAAGGAAATCTATCGCAACGCCGACGGGGGCGCGCTCTGTTTCGTAAAAAACCTAGCGGCGACGACGCAAGGTTCGAGTTGGGAAATGCATCGCCGCGCGGGCTTTGTTTATTTTGACGTCCCTTACCCGCGACTCGCGGGAGGCAAGACGATCGTGCGAAGTTTCGAGGAAGAGATTCCCGTGTTGGATAGCGACGGCGAAATCGTTTGTTGGGTTCGCGATTCGGGGAACAAAGCGATTCAAGCGCCGTCCGGGCAGGTTCCGGTAATCGACGACAAGGGCGGCGTCGAGCGCTTCGTTAGCAAAGACGCGGAAGCGCCGGCGGGAACGTTCGCCGAACTCGACTTCGACGGCGAAGTCCTCCTTTTCGGCGCGATTTCGGTTTCCGCCGCTCCGGCGGACGATTGCGAACCCGCTCCGGCGGCTCCGGCGCCCGCGATTTCGATTGTGAATGCGATTCCGTTTGCTAAAGCGATTGCGACGGACGACGCGGCCCCGGCTCCCGCCGCTCCGGACGATTGCGAACCCGCTCCGGCGGTCGCGGCTCCTGCTCCCGCCGTTCCTGCGGACGATTGCGAACCCGCTCCGGCGGTCGCGGCGCCGCCGTTGGCGGCGGGAGAGGTTCCGGTTTTTATCGAAGGCGGCGTCTGGTTCAACGTCCTTATTAAGATTCCGGCGGGGACGGTTCCCGTTCGCGACGCCGACGGCGCCGTCCTTTGTTACGTTCGCGACGAGAGCGGCGAAGCGATTTCGAGTCCGCGCGGAATGGTTCCGGTCGTCGATGAAGAAGACGGAACCCTCGCCGGTTTCGCGCGTCGGCCTGCGAACGGCGCGCCGAATCCGACGGGGACGCTTCCCGTTACCCATTTAGGCGACGACGAGATTCTCTGTTTCTTGAAAACTTCGGCGACTTTCGCCGGAATCGCCGCGCCTGCGGGAGCGGTTTGCGTTTTCGGAGAAAACGGAGAAAACGGCTTTCACCGTCTCGTTTTAACGGACGAGCTTCCGGCGGGGATCGTGCCCGTTCGCGACGCCGACGGCTCCGTCCTTTGTTACGTTCGCGACGAGAGCGGCGAAGCGATTACGTGTCCGCGCGGAATGATTCCGGTCGTCGACCGAGCGGGAACCGCGAGCGGTTTCGCGCGCCGTCCCGCGAAGGGCGCCGAGCCGCCGCAGGGAATGGTTAAGATTGCCGACGAAAACGGCGTCGCACGCTGTTTTGTCGTCGACGACGAGTAACGGGCGAGACGAAGAAAATTGTTCTTTTTCTAAATCGCTTGGATTTTTTGAAAAACGTCTCTGTAATAAAGGCGGAGGCGGCGACGTGTTGCGCCGTCGCGTTTGTTTCGTTAGGAGCGGGCGGCGAGATTGTCCCGACAAACGCCGCGCAGGCTCAAGACGGAGCGACGCGCGGCGCCGGAAACGCTTGGCGCAACTCGATCGGAATGGAGCTTCGCCGCATTCCGACCGGAACGTTCAAAATGGGCTCGCCGTCGACGGAAGAAGGACGCGAACGTAGAGGCTCCGACGAAACCCGGCGCGAAGTCGAAATCGCCCGCGATTTTTATAGGAGCGTTTACGAAACGCGGCGGCGCGAAGCGTTCGAGACTTTGCGTTCGGCGCCGTCTTCGACTCGGAAGACTAAGTAAAACGAAGACGGCGTCTCGAACGGGAGGAAAACGGCGGTTATTTCGGGTTTTCCTCTAAGAATTTGCGGATCGTCTGCATAAACTCGTATCCGTAATTCTCGAGCTTTTTGCGCCCGACGCCGGAAACGTCTAAAAATTCGCCGTCCGTCTCCGGTTTCAGGTACGTCATGTCGACGAGCGTCTTGTCGCTAAAAACGGCGTAAGGCGGGACGTTCTCGTCTTTAGCGATCTGCAAACGCAACGCGCGCAACTCTTCGAACAGCCGACGGTCGCGAGGAGAAAGCGAGTTTTTCGAGTAAGGGTTCGCCGACGCCGAGTTGAACGAAACGCTTGCGCCGTTTCCGTTTAAGAGCGTTGACGAGCCGCCGGAGCGACGCGACGTCGTCTTTTTCTTTTTGCCGGTCGGGCGTTCGACGATTTTCACCGAACGTTGGCCGCGCATCACGTCCCAGCCAAGTCGGGTAACGCGCGGTATCGGGAAGTTTTTCGACGGGTCGAGTTCGGCGATTCCTTGCGTCAACAACGCGGAAATCAAGTAACGCCAATAGGTTTTGTCGCGGTCGGCCCCGACGCCGAACGTCGGAAGGCGGTCGTGTCCGAAGCGCTCGACTTTCTCCGTTCGGGCGCCGATCAACACGTCGACGATATGCCCGACGCCGAACGCGTTCCCGGTGCGCTGCATCGCGGACAACGCCTTTTGAGCGTCGACCGTCGCGTCGACCCGGCGAACCGAACCGACGCAGTAATCGCAACCGCCGCAACCGCAGCCGCTTTTCGACGCGCTTTCGGGCGACGCGGCGTCGTCGGCGGCGTCGGAACCGTTTTCGTCGGCGTTAAAGTTCGTCGGAATATACGTTTCGCCGAAATAGCGGAGCAAGTTGGCGCGGCGACAACCGTCCGTCTCGGCGAAAGCGACCATTTCGTTCAAGCGACGCGACGCGGCGTCGCGAGCTTCCGGGTCTTGGTAGTCGTCGAGAAAACTCCGGTGAATCGCGATATCTTGATAACCGTACACGAGGAGGCAGCGCGCCGGGGCGCCGTCGCGACCGGCTCGGCCCGTTTCTTGATAATAGCTCTCGACGTCCTTCGGCAAGTCGCCGTGAACGACGAAACGGACGTTCGATTTGTCGATCCCCATTCCGAAAGCGATCGTCGCGACGACGATCGGCGTCTCGTCGTTGGCGAACGCGTCTTGAACGCGGGCCCGTTCCGCGTCGGTCAGCCCGGCGTGATACGCCTCCGCTTTGAACCCCTGTTTGCGCAAAAATTCGGCGGTCTTCTCGACGTTTTTGCGCGTCGAGCGGTAGACGACGCCCGATTCGTCCGGAACCTCTCGCAAAAAGTCGAGGAGCTGGCGGTCGAAATCCTCTTTGTAAGCGATTTGATAAAAGAGGTTAGGTCGGTCGAACGACGCGCGGACGCAAAACGGGTCGCGGAGTTTCAGGAGCGTTTGCACGTCCTCCGAAACGCGGTCGGTCGCGGTCGCGGTGAAGGCGGCGATCGGGCAATTCGGGAAAAGGTCGGCGATTTGGCCGAGTTCGAGATAGTCGGCGCGGAAGTTGTGTCCCCATTGCGAAATGCAGTGCGCTTCGTCGACGGCGAAAAAGCCGAGTTCGACCGACTTCAAAAACTCTTGGAAACGCGGCGTGTTGAACCGCTCCGGCGAGACGTAAAGCAAGTCGAGCGTTCGGCGGTCGGCGGAAGCGTAAATGTCGCGCAGTTCCGCGAGCGAGGTCGTCGAGTTCAGCGTCGCGGCGCAGATTCCGTTCTTTTGCGCGGCGTCGACTTGGTCTTTCATCAGCGACAACAGCGGACTGACGACGACGCAGACGCCGGGCGTCAGGAGCGCGGGGAGCTGATAGCAAAGCGACTTCCCGCCGCCGGTCGGCATCACCGCGAAAACGTCGCGGCGGTCGAGAAGAGCGCGGACGATCTCCTCTTGGTAAGGGCGGAACGTTCGATAGCCGAACGCGTCGGCGAGCGTTCGGTAAATGCGGTCGGTTAGGGCGTCGGCGGACATCGCGGTAAGTCGGCGGCGGTCGAAAAAAGGAAAAACGTCGGGGAACGAACGGTTAAAGAAAAAAAACGGGAACGCGGGCGGCGCGTCCGTCGATATTAATTATACCAAAAAACGCGCCGCGACCAAGGGAAGGCGTCCGAACGAACGCGGGAAGAAATTTTTTCTTTTTTTTAAAAAAAAAACGTCGCGCGGTAATAACTCGGAAGCGTTCGCGTACTTAAGGGAAATTTTTCGGTCGTCGTTCCCTGCCGATTTTAAGGGACGACGGCGGAAAAGTCGCCCCAAACGCCGTTTTTTCCGCTTCGTCCCCTCCTTGACGAGCGGCGAAAGTCGGCGATAATAGATAAAATTCTACCGGTAGCGGCTCCTTCGCTCGTTTTCCCGTTTGCTTCTTTCGACGTTGCGCGACGGACGACCGCTTTACCCAAATCGCCGCTTGAAAGCGGTTCCCGTTAAGAATAATTGAGAAGAAAATGCAAGCGTTTCGTTTCGGCGCCGTCGGGCGTCGTCTCTCGTCGTCTTCGCGTTTGCCGATTTGCGCCGTCGCGGTTTGCTCCGCTCTCGTCGCGTTTTCCGGTTGCGAACAACTCGACTCGACGTTGGTTAAACTTGGTTTGAAAAAAGACGAAGCGGCGGCCGCCGGGCCGGACGTTCAATCCGTCGCGCCGCAAATTCCGCAAGTCGGCGTTTACACCGTCAAAACGGAAGCGGTTCCGTTGATTCTCGAACTGCCGGGACGCACCGCGGCTTTCAACGTCGCGGAAGTGCGCCCGCAGGTTAGCGGAATCGTTTCGGAACGCAAATTCGTCGAAGGCTCCGCGGTCGAAGCGGGCCAACAACTTTACCAAATCGACGACCGCGTTTACGTTCAAAACCGCGCGAAAGCGAAAGCGCAAGTCGACTTCTGGACGAAGCAAAACGACCGCGTTACGAGCTTGATCGACAAAAACGCGACGAGCCAACAAGACGCCGACACGACGGCCAGCTCCTTCGCGAACGCGCAAGCCGACTTCGCGCTCGCCGACTTGAACATCGAATATTGCCGCGTCGAAGCGCCGATTTCCGGTCGCGTCGGCTTCTCGCAAGTTACCGAAGGCGCGCTCGTCTCGACCGGCCAACCGCTCGCGATGACGACGATTCAACAAATCGACAAAATTTACGTCGACTTGAAACCGTCGGTCGCGTCGGCCCTCGCGACGCTTCACCCGCAAGAAGGCGAAGAACTTTGCCCGTATTTCCAAGGCGCGAAGGTCGAAATCGAACTCGAAGACGGAACGCGCTATCCGCTGACCGGGAAAGTCGAACGCGTCGACAACGCCGTCGAAGCGTCGGTCGGGACGGTCGCCGTCCGCGCGGTCTTCGAGAACCCGAATTGGAAAGACCTGAACGGCGCTCTGTTGCCGGGAATGTTCGTTCGCGCGTTCGTTACTTACGGTTCCCGTCCGAACGGGATTCTCGTTCCGCAACAAGGCGTCTTCCGCAACGCCAAGGGCGAGCCGTTCGTTTGGGTCGTCGACGCGGAAAACAAAACGACGCAACGTCCGATCGTTTCGGAACGAACGCTCGGCATTACGGCGATCGTCGAATCCGGGCTCGAACCGGGCGACCGTATCGTCGTCGAAGGCGTTCAGTTCATTAGCCAAGGCGCGCAAGTCGAGCCGACCGAAGCGACCGACGTCGAAATGATTCGCGACTACGAACAAGCCGAGCAAGCCGAAGCGTCCGCCGCCGAAGCCGCGCCGGTTCAAGCCGAAGCGCCCGCCGCCGAAACCGCGTCGGAACAAGCCGAATAATTGCGACGGGAGGTGAAAAGTGTCTCATTTTTTTATTGAGCGGCCTATTTTCGCTTGGGTCGTCGCGATCCTGATTATGTTGGGCGGGACGCTGGCGGTCGTCGGATTGCCGATTTCGCAGTATCCGAACGTCGCGCCGACGGCGATCGCGATCAACGGGTTCTACCCGGGCGCGTCCGCCGACACGATCCGCGACTCCGTCGTCCAAATCGTCGAGCAACAAATGACCGGGCTCGACGGCTACCGTTATATGGACTCGTCGAGCGCCTCGAACGGTATTTTCGAAATCATTCTCACCTTCGAGCAAGGAACCGACCCGGATATCGCGCAGGTTCAGGTGCAGAACAAATTGTCGCTCGCGACCCCGCTTCTTCCGGCGGAAGTCCAAGCGCAGGGGATGAGCGTCGACAAACAACAGATCAACTTCTTCCTCATCGTTACGCTCTACAGCGAAGACGGTTCGATGGACGAAAGCGACTTGGGCGACCTCATCGAATCGACGTTGAAAGAGCCGCTCGGGCGCGTCGACGGCGTCGGTTACATCCAAGTGTTCGGCGGTCAGTACGGGATGCGCGTTTGGCTCAAACCGGACAAACTCCGCAGTTACAACATGACTCCGCAAGACGTCTTGGCCGCGGTGCAAGAGCAAAACGTCCAAGTTTCCGCCGGGCGTCTCGCGGGCGACCCGACCGTCGACGGCGCGCAATTCACCGCGACGATGGTCGCGACGAGCCGCATGACGTCGAAAGAAGAGTTCGAAAATATTTTGATTCGCACGAATCCGGACGGTTCGCAAGTGCGCCTTTCGGACGTCGCCGATCTCGAACTCGGTCGCGAAAAATACGGCTTTAGCGCTCGCGTCGGCGCCGTTACGGAAGACCCGGAAACCGGCGAGACGATCGCTAAAGCCTACCCCGGCTGCGGGTTGGCGTTGCGTTTGGCCGCCGGCGCGAACGTTTTGGAAACGACGGAAGAAGTTAAAAAACGCGTCGAAGAAATGAAAAAATTCTTCCCGCCGGGCGTTAAAGTCGCTTACGCGCAAGAAAACGCGCCGGTCGTCGAAGAGTCGATCGAAAAGGTCGCGCACACGCTGGTCGAAGCGATCGTTTTGGTCTTCGGCGTTATGTTCCTCTTCCTGCAACGTTTCCGCGTTACGTTGATTCCGACCTTCGCGGTTCCGGTCGTTCTTTTGGGGACGTTCGGCGTTATTTACGCTTGCGGGATGTCGTTGAACGTCATTATTATGTTCGCGTTGACGTTGGCGATCGGCCTCTTGGTCGACGACGCGATCGTCGTCGTCGAGAACGTCGAGCGTTTGATGTCGGAAGAGGGCTTGGACGCGAAAACGGCGACGAAAAAGACGATGGATCAAATCCAAGGCGCGCTCGTCGGCGTCGGCGCCGTTATCTGCGCCGTCTTTATTCCGACGTCGTTCTTCGGCGGCTCGACCGGCGTTATTTACCGTCAGTTCTCCGTCGCGATTATTTCGGCGATGACGCTGTCGGTCTTTATCGCGTTGACGTTCACCCCGGCGCTTTGCGCGACGATGTTGAAATCGCACGGCAAAAAGCGTTTCGACCTGTTCGGCTTGCTGTTCGGTTGGTTCTTCAAAGCGTTCAACTTCGGTTTTAACGCCTGTTCCGCCGGTTACGGGCGTTCGGTCGGCTACATCGTTCGCCGTCGTTTGCGCTTTATGGTTCTCTTCGTCTTGATCGTCGTCGCGGTCGCGCGGTTGTATCCGCAAATGCCGACGGCGTTCCTCCCGGACGAAGACCAAGGGACGCTCTTCGTTCAAGCGCAGCTTCCCGAGGGCGCGAGCCAAGAACGCACCGAAAAAGTCGTCGCGCAGATTACCGATTATCTCCTCGCCAACGAGTCGGACTCGGTCAACGCGGTCTTCGAAGTTACCGGCTTTAGCTTCTCCGGGATGAACCCGAACGCCGCGATCTGCTTCGTCAGTTTGAAGCCGTTCGACCAACGTCAAGGGGAAGG